>NZ_CP043625.1:0-52466 GCF_008370855.1 Glutamicibacter sp. ZJUTW
GTGTTGTGCGGGTGGTTATTCCGCTTGTGTTGCTGTGTTGACTATTCCAGTTTAGCGCAGTTATTCATTAAATACAAATTATTCAGTGTTTTTTGGTGCAGAAAACCCCGGCCGTTTGGCCGGGGTTCAGGTGCCTAGTCTTCAGCTAGGTGTGATGTCCAGGGACGTTGTTGAGTCGGTCGAAGGGTACGCCGCCAATCGCAGAGTGGTGTCGGTGGTGGTTGTAGAAGTGGAGCCAGCCGGGCAGCGCCAGGCGTCGTTCGGCCTCTGAACCGTAAAACCTGGCATAGGCCCAGCCGTCCCCGAGCGTGCGGTGGAATCGCTCGATCTTCCCGTTCGTCTGCGGCCGGTAGGGGCGTGTCCGCTTGTGTCGGATGCCGAGCCGAGCGCAGAAGTCCCTCCATGCGTGGGATCTGTATGCCGACCCGTTGTCGGATAGGACTCGCTCGACGGTCACGCCTCGTTCGGCGAACCAGGCCACGGCGCGTTCGAGAACTCCCACCGCTGTGCTCGCCTGCTCATCCGACCAGATTTCTGCGTATGCGACGCGGGAGTGGTCGTCGATGACTGTGTGAACGAACGCCGTCCCGGTGCGCGGCTTGTGATCTTTTCCTCGTGGTAATCCCGGAGTCGCGAGCTTGTTCCGTGCGCCTTGCTGCCGACCTACGTAACGATGTCCACCGCCGTCGGGGATGTTGCCGAACTTCGTGACATCGACATGAATCAACGATCCCGGATGAGGATGCTCATATCGCCGCAATGGCTCGCCAGTGACACGATCGATATGCGAGAGGCGGTTCACGCGGCAACGGACGAGGACCGCGTGAACAGTCGACGTCGAGAGACCAAGTCGCGCAGCGATCTGGGCTGGCCCCAGTCGAAGCCGCCAGCGCAGGTTGATGATCTTCTTCTTGACATGCTCGGGCGTCCTGCCTGGGATCCGGTGCGGCTTGCTGGAGCGATCCTGCATCCCAAACTCACCCTCTTCCCGGTAGCGGCCTGCCCATTTCCGGGCAGTGATCGGGGAGACCATGAACATCTTTGCGGCGATCGTGGCCGGATAGCCGTCTTCGACAATCAGCCGGGCTAACCGGAGACGGGCACGAGGAGTGAGAAGAGCGTTCGGATGGGTCATCAATTGGCCTCCGCCGCGGTCTTCGTAAGCGCGCGTCTGGTGAGAAGCATGATGACGAGAGCGATCGCTGTCAGCACCGAAGCGACCCAAACCGGCGCGAGCAGCCCCAGCCCGGTCGCGAGCCCGAGCGCACCAAGCACGGGCCCCGCTGCAGCTCCGATATTCAATGCTGCGGTTGCGTACGAACCGCCCATCGTTGGCGCACCCGATGCTGCATACAGCACACGCGTGATCAGAGTACTGCCGACGCCGAACGACAGGAATCCCTGAACGAGGACGAGGACGATAAGCGCAACGGGATGAGATGCGACCACTGCCAACACGATCCAGCCTGTCAGCAATAGCGGTCCGCCGACTGCGAGCACGAGGCCAGGTCGTTGATCTGATAGTCGTCCTGCGATCGTGACGCCAAGGAACGATCCGATGCCGAACATCACCAGCGCGACGGACACCCACGCTTCGGCCAAGCCCGCGGTCTCGGTCACGATGGGTGCCAGGAAGGTGAATGCCGCAAAGGTCCCTCCGTTGATCAGCGCTCCGAGTGCCATGGCCAGGATGAGCCGCGGCGTCGCCAACTGGCTGAGCTCGACACGGAGCCTTGGTGAGGTCGCGCTAGTCTCGCTCCGACCAACATTGTTCGTGACGCCACGAATGACTCCAACGGCCGCGGGAATACAGAGGATGGCGATCGCCCAGAACGTCGTTCGCCAGCCCAGCGCTGTGCCGAGCAGTGCCCCGGCGGGGACGCCCACGACGGTTGCGATCGTCGTGCCGGAGAGCAGGATCGACAGTGCACGCCCCTTCTGGTTCGCTGGCACGAGGGTAGTGGCCGTGCTCAGTGCTACGGCGAGGAATCCTGCGTTTGCGAGAGCGCTGAGCACCCGGGTGATGAGCAGGAGAGAGAACACTGGTGTCATCGCTCCGATGACGTGGCTTCCCGCGAACACGAGAAGGCAAACGATCAATGTGAGCCGCGGTGGCCAACGGCGAGCGAATGCCGCCATCACTGGCGCGCCGACGACCATACCGACTGCGAATGCGGAGGTCAGCAGGCCCGCAGTGCCGACCGAGACGTCAAGTTCGGTCGCGATCGCGGGGAGCAATCCCGCGAGCATGAATTCTGAAGTGCCCATGACGAAGACCGCCAGGGCAAGCATGTAGAGGGCAAAAGGCATCGAGTACTCCGAGGTGTGAGATCAAGAAATGGTTCTTCTTGTCACCACGGCCAGCGCCCCGGGTACGCCAGACATACGCCCACACAGATCGTGGGCGTCGTAACTAGTGGTTCAAGGGGCTGGCGGTGTGACCGACAACCCCTGACCTGTCTGATTCGGGACTCGACATGCCCCAAACTCTAACATGCCTTCAATGGCAAGCGGTCTGGACAGATACTTCTTGAATCGGCACGGTGTCATTACGGGCGGGGGCCAGAACAACGTCCCTGGACATCACAGCTAGGGCGTATCGCTTCTCGGTGGCGATGTTCTGCATGATCTCGATGATCCGGCCTGCATCTTCTTGGGCATCCACGATGTCGCGTTGATCTAGCTCAATCATCGTTTCTTCCAAGAGATCCGCGCGATGCTCCTTGCGGATTCCGTAGTAGGTCAGCTGGGCCACGTCCACAACTGCCGCTCTGGTGAGTAGCTTGATCGGCAGGTGGTGGGTGTCTGCGAGTGCGTAGATTGCATCAGCGATGTGGCTTTCGCAGATGTGCTCCAAGTCCAGCCCGAGATCACTGAGTTCTATCGTTTCGTATCGGCAGCTCATTTGTGCTCCTTGTGTTGCGCGGTTGGTTATTCCACTTTTGTTGCTGTGTTGACTATTTCAGTTTATCGCGTTTATTCATTAAATACAACTCAGATACCGCTAATTTGCTTGTATTTTCGCTAGTTGTGATTATTCTTTTTATGCTGAAAAGTTGCGTTAGTTGCTGAATGTTGGCGCGGGTTGGTGGCTCGTTCCTGATAAGCGGAGCAGTGCCGGTGAAGGTATGCAGCGTCAACCCGTAGGGCGGCGGTGGAGAAAAATTTTTGCCAGGAGCTTGCGACGCAGCCAAAAAATTTTCGGGGGAGCCGGGGCTTTAGCCCTTGCGCGGAGTACCGTTCCGGCAATGATGGAGCATCAGGGGCGTGGCACTAGTGGAGTAGGCCGGCCACGGCCGGCCCCGGTCTTGTCGGTGCCCACTGATAGTCTCAGCTGGTTATGTCCTCTGATCTTGTTGATGTCCTTTTCACGCCGGCCGGTACGCCGTGGAAGATTCGTCGCGGCGGCCGTGTCTGGCAAGTCGTAGTTGAGCCGACACGCCATTTTGAGCGGGTCAACTGGTGGGAAGATCTGACCTTCAAGGTCAGGAAGGGCGCTGCAGACAGAATTGACTATGCCGTATGGCTGGTACAGGTGAGGTTAGGGGCTAATCCGAGGTCGGATATTTTGACCTGGGAGCTGGTGGAGCATCCACGCACTGAGTCCTGGTCTATTCGAGATATCGCCTAGATACAGAAAAAGGCCGGCTATGTGGCCGGCCCTTTTGTGTGAGCTGTTTAGATGAAGATGTTGAGTACGAGCGCAATCAGCACTATAGGAACTGCGCTGTACGCCAGGATTGTGAGCGATCGGTTCTCGGTGGTGTTTTTGTAGTCCTGGAAGTGTGCTGTTTGCCAGATGATGCGCATCAAGCTGGCTACAGCCAAGGTCAGTGCTGCTAGTGCGATTCCGAAAAGTACTGTGAGCGATCCTGAGATGATCACGCCGAGGATCATCAGGACGGGAATAAGCGGCGCTGCGAAAAAGAGGGGGCGCTGCTCGCGCATTTTTAGCGCGGCTTCGTCTGCTGCGTAGGGTGTCATTGCTTCTCCTTCGGGCATACGGCAAGTCTAGGTGTATAGTCCGACAGTTTGGGCTTCGCTGTTTTTTGGTGAGTGGTGCCTGGTCAGAGATCCGTGCACAACCCAAGATCGCATCAGGTGAGAGAACTCAGGTACCGCAACTTTTGGGCTGTGTGCGGTCGGTCGATTGGTTCCTGCTGTCCACCATGTGTGCGAAAAAAGCAGCGGAGCGGGAGGGCTTTTTTCGTGCCCATGTGGGCAGGAGGCTAGGAACATGATCCGGCTCGGCGTGCAGCCGCTAGGGCGGCTCGCGCGGCCGCCGCACCTCGGGAAGCGGTGGTGCGCAGTTGTGGGCGCTGCGCGGCCTGCTGGGCGTGGCGTTCGGCTGCGGCTCGTGCTGCTGCGCGTGCCTGGTTGCTGGCTGCGGCCGCGCGCTGGGATCGGCTGAGCATGATTTCGCCGGTGGCGGTACGCCACTGGTTGAGCCGGTGCAGGATTGCTGCGCGCAGGATGCGGCAGTAGTCGATGTAGGACTGAGTGTCATGGTTGTGCTGGGGGAGTGCTCCCCAGGATTCCTTGCCGTGCAGGCCTGGTGTGGTTCGCCATTCCAAGGCGTGCTGGAAATCTGAGATTGTCCATCCGGCATCGAAGAATGGCTTGGCGATGTTCAGGATATTTTTCTTGGAAAAACGGGCAAAATCTGGCATCCGACGTAAGATTTCAGCGGCAGCCGATAGCCCCTGTCCTCTAGAGCCGATCGTTCTGTGAGCTGGCCACAGCTCAACTGGGCGATGACCAGCTTGGCGAGTTCGCACGGCGGAGCCGTGCCCAAAAAGTTTTTCAGTGCCGCGCAGCGGCTCATTTTGAGTGTTTTCTTCGCGCGTGCGCGTGTAGGAACTTACTTCGTAAGTGGTTAACCCCCCTACGGGGAGGGGTTCTAAGTTATTTCCACAGGCCGCGCGGTTGGGGGTTTGCTGGGTTGGGCGGGTGGTGGTATCTTCGGCGTCTTGGGGGCGCAGGCCTAGCCCGATGGGGCGGCACACGACGTATACCGGGGCTTCATTCTGTGCTTGCTGGCCAGCTTTGGCCGCGTATTCGGCGCTGCGGCCGGAGGCGACGATGCCGAGGATTCCGTGAGTGCGTAGGAAGCGCAGCGCGTTGCCTACGGTGGCGCGGGATACGCGTGCTTTGGTGGCCACGGTATCCCAGGTGATGCGCACGGTCATGCTGTCGTGCTCGGTGTAGCGGAGGAGGACCCAGAGCACGGCCAGGATGTTTCGTTTGCAGTCCGCGCGGCGGCATAGCAGTTCGTCCAGGGATCGGGCGGCACGCCAGGCTTGGGCGGTGTGGTCGATTTTCTTGCTGCCGTGGGGGATTGCCCAGGCAATGGCTCGGTCGGAGGTTTCCTGGGCACGTGAGACACGCCGGATATGTACCGGGGCGGGGGTGTGGGCGTGTTTGGTGGCGAGGGCTTCTTTGGCCGCGTTGAACTGTGTTTTGCCCTTGACGCTGAAGTTTTGGGGGGTTTGTGCCTTAGTGAAAGGGCGGTGCCCCTGGGCTGTATGGGCGAGGATTGCGGCTATGCGACCGTCGGTGGGGCGGGTGCACCAGCGTGGTTTTGTGGTGTGGATCGCGGTGTTTTGCGGCGTTTCTTTGGTGCTGGTGCTTGATTGGGCGCGCGAAGACGCTACTATAGACACATAAGTCCTTTTCTCTTTGGAGGGTAAAGGAAGGGGAGCGTCCGGCTTGGTAACCGGAAGCTTCGTGGTAAATCCCGATCTGCTGTACTCGGCAAAGTGTTCAGATCGGATTCAGAATTTCAGTCCCGCGCTTTGCGCGGGCTTTTCTGTTTAAGGCTTGTCGATAGGCAGGTGGCCTTCCGCATCTTCACGAAGCACCCAGTTAGGGAGACCTCGTTCGTCAAGTTCAAGAGTTTCGACCATCATGTCGAATAGGGCTGCGCCCGAGATACCAGCTTTTGCAGCTAGTTCGGTGAACTTATCCCTGTTTTCGCGCTCGACACGCCATCCCAATGGGATGGGATCTTTCATTGACCCCTTGGGGCGCCGTGGTGAACTCATATGACCACAATATTGGATAGCGCTGTTATTAAGAGGTTTACGACACGCCTTAATTTTTAAAGATTCTGCTTATTTCTTCTCAGCCCCTCTCGGTCAGGCTGTAAGTGAGTCAACCACGACCCACCACTGACCCTTGGGAGCATGTTTGGCAGGTGCGGCAGCAGGCATTGGAGGATTATTATCGGTTGCATCCGGCACGTTTTCATTACCGTCCGGTGACGCCTGCGCCTGCAGGGGTCGTGGGGAGTAATCTGCCGTCAGAAGAGGCGGGTGTTGCGTTGCAGGCAGCTTAGTGACTCCACACAGCTTGACATTTTTCGGTTCCTAAGAGGCTGACTCACGATGAGACGATTTTCGGCAATCTTCCCTGGCTCACTTGAAGATGGGCTCCTTTTAAAAACGACGTTGCCGTCCCATAAAGAGAGGAACGGCAACGGCTTGCATCAGCAATGACACCGATTACTTAGCAGAGGAGATAACTCCTAATGAATCAACCAATTCGGCCATTGAGGTTGCACTATAGACTGCTTGCCGAGCACGTACCAAAGCGCGCGGCCAGTTAACGATTACAGCTCCACTGACCGAACTTCCATCCGCAGAATAGATGACCGCAAACTTATCTGCGGTGATTTCTCCGACGAGTTGAAACTTCTCAGCACCGGTATTACCGACAACTTGGATCTTCCAGTCGAATTGATCACTCCATACATATTCCTTAGGAATGTATTCCTTAGGTTCCCGCGGGTTTACGATATTGTGAGCAACTACGAGGGCTTGTTCTGCGGCACTGGTCCAGTGCTCCAGCCGTGTGGTTTCGTTTTCTGCAGATTGGTATCGGCAAACATCGCCTAAAACATAGATGTCTTCCGCGGAAAGTGCGCGCAACGATTTATCACACACGATTCCGTTGTCGAGGTGTAAGGCCGATCCTTCAAGCCACTCAGTGTTAACTTGGGCGCCAATACCTACCAGAATTGCGTCCGCTTCCAATACCGTTCCATCGGATAATACGACGGATTTCTTCATATCATCCCGGCCGATGCCTTCAATGCTGTCTACACCGCACTCAAAGAACATTTCGATCCCCTCCGACGCGTGCTTGTCAAAGAAAATCTTGCCGACCTCCTCATTAAGTACACGTGACATCGGTGCTGGTAGTGGATCGACAATGCTTACACGCAAACCGGCTTTTTTGGCTGTAGAAGCAGTCTCTGCGCCTATGAAGCCGCCTCCAATTACCACCAAATGACTCCCGGGAATTAAGTCCTTCCGCAATCGCGTGGCATCATCCGCAGTACGTAGTACGTGTATGTTAGCGTCTTCACCCCATGGAGATCTGCGAGCACGGGCCCCGGTGGCGATGACCAAGGTATCGTATGAGACGGCTGAACCGTCTTCTAAAAGAAGTTTCTTTGTATCAATCTCGACACCTGATGCAGCAACGCCAAAACGCCATTCAGCTCGTAAGTCCCGAAACGAATCCTCATCCAGCAGCGGAATCGCTTCGACGCCCTGGTCTGTGGATAAATGCGCCTTTGAGAGTGGTGGTTTATCGTAGGGACGTTCTAACTTCTCCGCTTCAACATATATAAGTTGACCATCAAAGCCCTCATTCCGTAGTGCTTGGCCCGCCTTGACGCCACCGACAGAAGCACCGACTATGACTACTTTGCTCATGATCACTCGTCCACAACGGTCAGTGCAGATACTGGACAGCTTCGCGCGGCATCAACGATCCGTTTGCGGTCCGCCGCATCGACGGTTTCCTTAAGGATCACAACAAGTCCGTCATCATCCAGGTCGAAGTAGTCTTCAGTACCGACCATACAGTTGGCATAGCCTTGGCATGCTTTTAGGTCCGCTTTTACAATTGCCATTTTAGATTCTCCATTCTGTTGACTCTGGAGTGTCGGGATACATCGGTTCGTAGGGCCGAGCGATCATTTCGCTGAAAGTCTGCGTGGTCTGCCAAGTTAGTGCTTCCAGTTCCATTGGATCGAGGGCAATCCACTGTCCAGACTTGGGGGATTCGATTAGCAGACGAGCACCGTTACGAGTCTCGACGTGGGAAACTCGGATTTCGCTAAATTCATTGGCGATCGTTAGTGACTCACCGATTTTGCGTTCTCGGAGAGTGATCAACTCTTCAAGTGCGCGGCGGGCCGCGGCTCGGTCGATATCTTCGCCTTCCCACTCAAGACTAGTCATAGGAAGATCGCCAAGTTCTGCGTGCGAAGTACTGATTCATCGACCATGATCACCCGACGGGCAAGCTTGTACCCTTCGTCGGTCTTGCGCAGTACATCCTCACGCATTGCAGAGATGTATGCCGCAGGATTCGTGTCCCCTCTGCTGCGGAAAAGCAACACCGCAGATTCGACGATCAATTCATCCTCGACATCCGTCTCGAAAGTACGAACGTTGGTGATGTAGTGCCGCAGGCGTGATGGTGGGTCTTCCGTCCAAGCGTGCTCTGTCAGGAAGCGCGCCACACGCCGAGAAAGCGAATATTTATTTTCGTCCCAATGGGCCATGCCCGGACTGGTTGTGTAGCCTGCCCCAAGAGCCGTAGTAACACGCACGGGCATGATGTAGTGAACATCATCGGCAATAGTTTCCAGCCAGTCTTCGTAGCGCTGGTCATCAAGGGTGTAAGCCTCTTCTACCAACCAATGCCAAAGGTCCATGTGCCGTGGATCGTCGAATTTTAATGACGGGCCGATTTTGCGAGCCTTAGTTGAATCACGTACTAGTGGAGACTGCTGAGAAATAAGTGCACCTTGTTCGACACTCATATTTATGCATCCGCCTTTGCTGCAGTTTCTGAAGAAGTGCATGTTCCGTTCGTGCTGCAGTCCATACCTTCAACACCTCCTAGTGATATTGGGCGTGTTGCGACCGGTTCGTCATTTTCAACCATGTCAGCCCAACGTTCAAGCAGATGTCGCTGGTTATACTCGCCATAACCCACGAAAGCTTCCCCCGGGGCAGACCACTGCTCGTTGGTTAGAGCAGGCACGACATTCTGGCCGTTTTTCAACAAGCCCATCCGACCATTCAGTAGCAGACGCCGTGCCATCGATCCCTTAGCTGTATTGGTCAGCGAAACCCAGTTCTCGACATCATCTTGCTCGAACATACCGGTCGAACCAAAGCACATTAGGTAGGCTTTATAGGAAAGCTCTTTGAACTCGTCCGGAGCAGCGGCATCAACAGCAAACCACGAGTAGACTTCGGTCTCGTTTTCTGAAATTGGTACCCAGGTTCGCAATGAGATAAACGGGAGAACTTCCTCGCCGTCTTCAACCTTGGGCCAGTTATGAACCAGTGACATATTTGGGAAGACAGAGGCCGCGGAAATCATAAAGCCATTCTTTCCAACGACATCAAGCTGTGCCTGGGACCAAGTTTCTTTCATACGGTCAATCATCACGTCAGGGTAGCCCACATAGCGAAGGCGTTCTTCTAGGCTGCCTTCGGGCAATTTATAAGTGGTTCCACCCCCGTTTCCAGCCCAGTAAGTGTTCCCATCCTTACGTTTTTCAGCCTTAGGTTCACGGAATAACCCGATCTCGACGACGGAAGTGTGGGTCTGAGGAGTGTGGTACATGTCCCCAGCAAAGTTTTCTGCCCCAATCTTCCAGTTGGCATTGACACGCCACCGCTGCGGACCGCGAACTTCTAGACCCTCACTTGACTGCTTGGTGTAGAAATCAAGGAAGAATTTGAAATCTCCAAGAAACTCGTCGAGGGTCGGCGCGTCCGGATCCATTGAGATGAAGATCAGACCGTTGTAGGTATCCAAGTTTGGTGCTGGGAGCAATCGGGCGCCCTTTTTGCTGAATCCTTCTTCTCCTCCGTATGCCTCTTTATGGAAAGGGAGGCCAACAATACGGCCGTCATTTCGGTAGGACCAGCCATGGTAGGGGCATCGGAAATGCGATGCGTTGCCCATCTCGGCGCGGCACACTTGCATACCACGATGGAGACACATGTTGAAGTGGGCGTGGATTTCACCCTTTTCATCGCGTACAAGGATGAATGAATCATCAATGACCTTGCGCAGAACGTAATCACCTGGCTGAGGAATCTCTGATTCATGGCCAACAAATATCCAAGCGCGGCTAAAGAGGTTCTTTTTCTCCGCCTCGAATACATCGGCATCGTTATAGATGTGCGCCGGGAGCATACCGCTACGAACATCACTGAACACTGTTGGATCAACCATCACGCAAGCCTTCTTCTAGAAAGAAACTGATTCTGATGTACAGAATGCTAACCCAATTTCAGTCTCGGCGCTACCCGGTTAGTGATTTGAAACACCAAAAGGAACGCCCCCTTCCCTTCGAGGCAGAAATCTTCCCAGACGGCGTGTCAGGCGACAAGCGGCGATGCACCGCAAGAAATATGGTTGACATCACAATCTGTGATGCAGAATAATCTTCTGCATTACAGAAAATCACCACTCGTAGTTGGGTTATGCTCAGATCACCGTTGGAAAGGAGAAAACTCAATGTCAATCCACGTACTGGGCGTAATCGTCTTAGCGCTGGTATTCATTCTTGGAACACTGCGTCCAGTCAACATTGGGATCTACGCGCTCATTGGGGCGTTCGTCCTCGGCGTTGGATTCATGGGGGAGTCTTCCAAGGAACTTTTAACGGGATTCCCCGGGGACGTTTTCGTACTGCTTGTAGGGGTTACCTACTTATTTGGACTCGCAGCTACAAACGGGACACTAGAATGGATCGTCGATCGTGCCGCCGACCGCATCGGTGATCGACGTGCGCTAATCCCCTGGCTCTTATTCGTATTTTCCTCAATCCCCACGCTCGCGGGGGCATTGGGTCCAGCGGGTATCGCTATGCTTGCACCGCCGTGTCTTAAATTAGCGGAAAAATACAGAATCAATCGCAAATTGGCTGCCCTAGTAGTGATGCATGGCTCTTGCGCGGGTAATTTTTCCCCATTGAATGGCTTGGCCGTCGTGGCACAAGCGGCAGCCGAGCAAAATGACATCGTCATTTCTGGTATGGCACTATTCCTGGGAAACTACGGTTACAATCTTGCCCTCGCCGTCGTGATTTACATTATTTTCGGTGGCCTAACACTGCTCCGTGAAGGAGCCGAAACGCGTGCCGAGGTTCGCATGTCGGCTGGGACCAGGTCTTTAGCGCGCTCAAGTGTCATGGTTGGCGCTGGCGCTAGTGCTCCTGCAGTGCGAACTCCCATCTCCGTGCCGGACAGGACAGGGGAATTAGCCGATAATCTTCCTAAACGAATTCGGATGGACCAAGTTTTTACCATCCTCGCCATTGCCGGCGTGGTCATCGTTGCCCTCGGATTCAAGCAAGATCTAGGCTTTACCTCGTTGATCGCAGCAGCAACATTGCACAGCATCTTTGTAAATCGATTCAAGGGCGCTGATAAGAAGATCGTATGGTCTGTCGTCCTTTTGATCACTGGCATTATGACACTCGTGGCTGCAATGCAGCGTTTCGGTACCATCGACTGGGTGGGTTCAGGTATCGCAGGACTCAACGCCCCTCTTCTAACGGCCTACTTACTTTGCCTAGTTGGTGCTGTTACAAGTGCTTTCGGTTCCTCCGCTGGTTTGATCGGAGTATTGGTTCCTTTGGCGGTTCCGTTTATCGTACAAGGCGACATCGATCCAACATGGGTCATCGTTGCGCTTGCTGTCTCTGCGACAGTAGTTGACGCCATGCCTTTTTCCTCTGTAGGCGCCCTAACTCTTTCCAACACCCCCGAGACGGAACGACCCAAAATGCTCAAATTCATGTTGGTTTGGGGAACGGCCATGGTCATTACAGCCCCGGCCTTTACCTGGCTAGCGTTCGTTCTACCAACTTCTCTCTAGCTTAAAAAGACAGTCTCCTTTTAGACAAATGTTCTTCGGCGGCAAGGCCACGACACGCCTGCATGACCCATTATGTACGTCAACTTCGCTAGCAAAGAAGACATCACTGAACAGCTGACCCGTCGCGTATCTCACTCCCAATGAGTCGTTCTCCGGCTCATTGGGAGTGGGAAGAGATGGGCCCGTCTGTTCTAGGGGCCCATTCAAATACGTCAAATCATAGAAAAACTTCAAGATTACCGCCGTTCTCCCGATCGAAATTGATACTATGTTGAACACTTAGGAGTGTTAAGGAATACGATGCTAAAGAAAAGATGGTTAGAAGGAAAACGAGCACTGATCGTCGGTGCTGGTTCGGGTATAGGACGAGCTGTGCTCGATGCATTTCTAGCAGAAGGAGCTCAAGTTGCCGCACTGGAACGCGATACCAGCAAAGTCGCGTTACTGAAAGACCAGCTACCTGATATCCCGGTCATATTAGGTGATGCTTCCACCCGAGAATCGAACCAAAAGGCAGTTGATGCTACCCTAAAAGCCTTCGGAGGATTAGACACGCTCGTAAATTGTGTCGGAATATTTGATTTCTATCAGGGCATCGGCGAACTCAATCCGGATCAGATTGATTCGAGTTTTAACGAAATTTATAGTGTCAATGTGAAAAGTCACATACATTCAGTAAAGGCCGCGTTGCCTGCCCTTCGTATGTCCGGCGGTTCGGTGATCCTAACCGAATCCACCTCAGCGTATTATGCTGGCCGTGGGGGCATCATGTATGTTTCCAGCAAATTTGCAGTGCGTGGGCTCGTTACCGCACTCGCACACGAACTCGCCCCAGAGATCCGAGTGAATAGTGTGGCTCCTGGCGGAACAATCGGCACGGATCTCCGCGGAGCAGATTCGCTCGGGCTTAGAGACCGCAGCTTGGGTAATACTCCAAATCGTGAAGCCGACATAGCAGCGCGGGTCCCACTTCAAGTTGCCTTGTCCGGAGAAGACCATGCCTGGAGTTACGTATTTCTCGCTTCCGATAGGTCTCGCGGAATTTCGGGCGATGTGATCCATTCAGACGGGGGAATGGGGGTTAAAGGATGACTACTTATCCTTATGCTGAAGAAAGACAATTAATTTCGGATGCCTGTCGAGTGTTGGCTAGCCGCGGGTTAGCGGATGGGCTATTAGGGCACATTAGCCTTCGCGTATCGGACGAACACATCTTAGTACGCTGCCGAGGATCCAACGAGCGGGGTTTAGGCTACTCAGAGCCCAGCGATATTCGTCTGGTTCACTTTGATGGCAGCCCCGGTGCTCCGGGTGAACTTGACGGATGGAGTGTACCTAACGAACTTCCCTTGCACACCGAGGTCCTGCGCACAAACCATGGAGTAAACGCAGTAGTCCACGCGCATCCTCCGAAGGTCGTTGCTTGTGACTTAGCTGGAATTCCAATTCGCCCGATCATCGGAGCCTATGACATGCCGGGCTGCAAACTTGCTGCAGCAGGTGTTCCCGTGTATCCGCGCGCAGTTCTAGTAAGAAATCAAGAGCTAGCCGCAGAAATGGTTCAAGCAATGCAGCAACGACCGGTAGTGTTGCTACGGGGCCATGGCCTTACTAGCGCCGCTTCCTCAGTCGAGCAAGCGGTACTACAGGCTATCAGTGTGAATACGATTGCAGAGCTTTCGTTGCAAGTAGTTTCGGCTGGAGGCGTGTTAGTTGATCTTTCCGAAGAAGATTTCAATGAATTACCTGATTTGGGTTCAGAGTTTAACAATTCCATAGCGTGGCGCCATGAAGTATCACGACTTGGCGGTGTATTAAGCTCCACAAGTGATATTAAGCTTGCTTCACAATAGCGATACCGGCGAGTGAGCCAATTCGTGCCAAACGAAACTTAGATTACCCTTGAAATATATAGTTATCGAGGCCCAAGATACGGCTATATGTCGTTCTCAGGCTTCGATAGCTTTAAGTGCTACAAGGAGTGAGTCTGAGTTCATGGTTACAAAACGAGAAGATAGGCAGACTGTTCCCCCTCCCTCTGCGCACGTACGCGTCGTGGCCACATGGCTCGCGATCTTCCCCATGGTCTCTCTGGGACTCTATGCAGTTGCTCCATGGAGCAAAAACTGGCCCCCAATTCTCAGCGCTTTTTTGCTGACAATCGTAATTGTTCCATTATCTGTTTATTTTATCGTGCCGAAAATAATCCAGATTTATGGAATATTTTTCACCCGCCGAAAGAACGTTTCGAAACAGGGCGGAGGAAAGCTCGATAAAAATCCTTGAGCAACCCCGGGGGATGAATTTAAAATAGCAAAAAAGCGGGTCGAATATGTAGATTCTTAATTTGCTCCGGAGGATCCAACAGAGTAGCTTTTATCCCAGCTCCTGCAGTCCGTCTTCCGCATCAGCTACAAAACGTTTTCATCCCCAGATAATTCACTCATTTGCAAGTTCGTCACGACTTCCACCGTGAGCCGAATTGATTAAAATATTGATCTTTATGAACTATCGCCTTTAGATCTAATGTGCTCTTTCGTCTGAATGGTTATTTGACTAGAGCGCTAGCAACCATGGCATGAAGTTTACGCCCCATCTTCTCAATATCTTGTTTGCTGATTCGCCCCGATGGGAACGATAAGCTCACCGCTAAGTGCATTGGATTAGATGCTTGCGGCAGCACAGTTGCCACCGAAGTAACACCATCTTCGCTCTCTTCCAAACTTAATCCATATCCACATTTGCGGATCACCTCAAGTTCAGTTTCCAACTCTTTAAGAGTACTGATTGATCGCTCGTTTACAGTCTCCAGGGATGCACTTCGAAATAACCCATGCAACTCTGATATATCCAGCTCCGCAAGCAATGCTTTTCCTGATGAACTGCAGTTTGCTGGCAATAATTGTCCAACACGACTCACAACACGAACAGTTTGAGGGCTTTCCAATCCATCAATATAGCGAACGTTTGTTCCCTCGCGTACCGCGAGATGAACGGTCTCTCTGAACTCCCGCTGAATCTGTATCAATAGCGGACGGACCTCGGTACGAACATCGAAACGTTGAAGTATCGAATACGAGATTTGAGAAAGAGCAGGACCGGGCTTATAGGTCTTATTCAGAGGGTTCTGTATAGAAAAACCCCTGTACTGCAATGCAGCTAGGAGGCGATGCGCGGTTGATGACGCTACACCTAACAATTCGGCTACCTCAGATAGACGCACTTCATCGTGGTTGCCTAGTAGGTACACAACTTTGAGAGCGTTGTCCACGGACTCCAAAGGATACTGCGGGAGTGATCCAAAGGTTGGCGCGCCTCCTAGGTCTCTTTTTTCCATAAGCTTATTCTACTCTCCAGAACATCTTGGTTGGGTCCCTTTAAGCAGTCCAGCAGCTATGCGATAGCTAACTGATTCTCTCTAACCCACTCATCCCAAAACCGGGACGGCGTCAACCCATCCAAAGACCCATGGGGACGCTCATGATTGTAAATGTCTTTCCATTCATCAGCCAAATACTTCGCTTCCACCATAGTGTCCATAATTTCCCCGGAAAGCTGTTCACGCCGGAACTGCGCATTGAACGACTCGATAAAACCGTTCTGCCAAGGTGAGCCCGGATCGATAAACGCAGTGGACACCCCCACAGTGTTGCACCAATCCACCAGCGCGTCAGCAGTGAACTCAGGCCCGTTATCACACCGCACAAACGTTGGCTGGATCCCAGTTTCAGCAATGATGTCCTCCAAAACAGCCACCACATCAGCAGCTTTAAAAGACCTGCGGGGAATGATCGCCAAAGCGGTCCGCGTGTACTCATCAATGACATTGAAGAACCGGATATGACGGCCACAAGAAGTGACATCCGACTGGAAATCAAAGCTCAGTACATGCATCGGGTACTCGGCGGTCAACCGCTTCTGTTCCCCAGCGTCTGGGCCGGTGCGCCGCTTCTTTCGACGCTTGGGCTTACAGACCAAGCCTTCTTCTCGCCATAATCGTCGGATGCGCTTGCTGTTCAAGACAGTGTCATTCCATCGTTCGGTGGCCAGCAAGTGCCAGCGGGCTTTGCGCCACCCCCACGTTGGATGCTTAGACGCGACAGCCCTCAAGTCGGCTCGTAGCTGCGCTTCGTCAAAGCTCATCGGTGTTTTTTTCTTACGTAGTGCCGAGCGGTTCTGGCCCAGAACGTGGCAAGCGAAGCGTTCGGACGCCCCGAATTTTTCCATCGCCATCCGTACAGCACGGCGGCGTGGTTCGGGGCTTAGAATTTTCCCTTGGCAACCTCAGTAAGGATGTCGTTGGCGAGCATCTGATCAGCGAGCAGCTTCTTGAGGCGCGCGTTTTCCTTCTCTAGCTCCTTGGTACGTTTGCTGGCTTCAGCGTTTTTCTCGGACCCGTACTGGTTGATCCAGCGGTACCAAGTAGCTTCGGTGATCTGAAGTTCCTTGATGACCTCGATCATCGGGTGTCCGTCGTTGAGCATCTTTTGTCCTTGACGGACTTTAGCGATGACCTGGTCTGGTGTGTGTCTGCGTGCCATTGTTTCTGTGATTCCTCCTGTGTCCATTGTCGGACACGAGTACTCGCATAGTCACTGGACTACTTTCCGGGGACCCAACCAATCGGAGCCGTGGCCTTACTCCTCGTCTATGTGTCGGTGATGGACAGTCTCGGCTACATCACATCCACCGTGTTGTTCCTGGCACTGGCCCTCCTACTCATGGGTATCCGAAAAATCCCACTACTCGTGGTCATACCCGTGGGATTCAGCACGGTGCTGTTCCTGATGTTCTACAACGTTTTCGGAGTATCTCTCCCCCGTGGATTCCTGGAAAGGCTGATCTCATGAACGATCTGCTGATTGGACTCGAAGCAGTCCTATCATGGCAGCCCTTGCTGTTCATGCTCGTAGGGGTGGTCGGCGGCATTGCGGTAGGAGCCATCCCTGGTCTCACGGCAACGATGACCATCGCAGTCCTCCTGCCTTTCACCTTTGCGCTGGATCCGCTTCCCGGGGTGTGCTTCCTCTTGGGGATCTACTCAGGTGCTGTGTATGCCGGCTCCATTCCGGCGATTCTGCTGCGTATCCCCGGTACACCATCCTCAGCAGCGACCCTGCTGGACGGCTACCCAATGGCGCTTAAGGGAAAAGCCGGTCAAGCCTTGACGATATCCCTGCTGGCCTCCGGATTCGGCGGCCTCATCGGCGGAGTCCTGCTGCTGGCACTCGCCCCGGTGTTGGCAGGATTTGCTCTCAGCTTCGGGCCAGCCGAGGTTCTGCAAACGCACTCGCCTGTGAACATGCGCGTGCGCGCGGTTTCAGTCTACTCCCATCTGTGGACGGTGACCTTGCCGACTGTGCGGCCGTTCTCGACCAACTCGTGCGCCTCGCGGAGTGTGGTCGGTGAGATCGGCGCGAGTGTCGTTGTGGCCGTGGTGCGGATGCGGCCCTGATCTACAAGGTCAGCGACAGTGTTCAGGAGCTGGTGCTGTTCAATCATGTCCGGGGTCTGCCTGAGCGGGCGGGTGAACATCAGTTCCCAGTGCCAAGCGATGCTCTTGCCCTTGAGCGGGAACACGTCGCGCGGACCGTCGTCAATGGCGACAATATGCCCGAACGCTCGAACGATCCGCGCATAGGTTTCGATCTGCCCCGCGGAATGCGCGGTGAACAGCCAGTCCACGCCATCCTGCGCGACGGCGAGCACCTGCTCAGCCAGGTCGTCGCGGTGGTTCACCACATGCTCCGCGCCCAGGTTGCGCACCCAGGCGGAGCGTTCATCGTCGGAGGCGGTGGCGATCACGGTGACGTTCGGCAGGAGCGCGTCGGCCAGTGCCAGCATGATCGATCCGACTCCGCCGGTCGCGCCGATCACCAGCAGGGTGCCGGTCGAGTCCTCGGTAAGGGCGAGCCGCTCGAACAGGGTCTCCCAGGCGGTGATCGCCGTCAGCGGCAGCGCAGCAGCGTCGGCAAACGACAGCACCTGCGGCTTGCGCCCCGTAATCCGCTCATCCACAACATGCAGGCGCTGGTTCGTACCTGGCCGGTCGATGCTGCCCGCGTAGTACACCTCGTCACCCGGAGCGAACAGCGTCACCGCTGAGCCGACCTCGCGCACCGTACCGGCGGCGTCGAAGCCGAGCACCTTGAACCCGTTCGCAGGAGCGCCTTCCCGCAGTTTCACATCGACCGGGTTCACCGAGACCGCCTCGACCTCGACCAACAAGTCATGCGGTCCAAGTTCGGGCACCTCGACCTCGCGGGCGGTCAGCGCCTCGGGGTCGGTGGCGGGGAGGTTCTTCTCGTATCCGATCGCAGTCGTAGCCGTCATGCCAATTATGGTTCCCCAGACCTACTGGTTACCGTCAAGGCAACCTAGTACCCATCGGATACCATGAACGTATGAGTCAGACCGTGGATGAGTGCGACCGGAACGACGTGTACGCGGCCATGTGTCCGTGCCGCGACATGCTCGACCTGCTCGCCAACAAGTGGAGCGCCCTGGCCATCGGTGCGCTCGAAGACGGGCCGCAACGCAACGGGCAACTCAAACGACGCTTGGAAGGCGTCAGCCCCAAGGTGCTGTCCCAGACCCTCAAGCGTCTCGAAGACCACGGCCTGCTCACTCGCACCGTCTACCCCGAGGTTCCCGCTCGCGTGGAGTACGAACTTACTGACCTCGGACACAGCGCAGCCGCCCCGTTGAAGCATCTGCGCGACTGGGTTGAACACAACGTCGGAACCGACCAGTAGCGACCCCCTCGGCGCTACATCGAGCCAGGAGTCCCGGCCTCCGCGTAATACCGCGTCAACACAGACGAGGCGTCGCGGTCGCCGTCACCGGACACGACAGAGTTCAGCAGGTACCGGTACCCGTCACCGGTCGTCATCACCCTAATTGATAACGTCACACCTAGAAGGTGCGAAGTAACCGACGCGCGAGCACAGGAGCGCTTCTGTCATTTCGAAGGCGAGACTTCGCGCGATTGGGATTCGCCGGGCCATCCTTCTTCTCTTTCGTCGAACGTCACCGCAACACCGTGTCGCTGGGGTTCGTGAAATCTTCTTCCGGAAGCGAAACCCAGGTACTGCGCCATGAGGAACTCGCCGCAGCGATGCACAGGCGTTCGACAGTTCGGTCGCACGAACCGATCGTTTGTTAACGGACGGCACTGTACGTCGATCGAAAGTCGCGCCGACACCCCCTGCGAATTCGCGTCGCGGGATAGTTTGCCAGGATCCGGCGATCAGCGTGGTGCGCATCAAGGAGGTGCGCAGCGGCCTCAGCACGAGGAGCCTGCCCGCGAGGCCGACCACCCCGCCCCTAGGAACGGTAGGAGTGCGACGTCGGGGCGAGCTGGGGGCCACCCCCCGAGACCGAAAGTAGCACCGCAGCGACGATAAGCGCCACGCCAACCAGGGTGGTCGTCAGCTCCCCGACCAACGAACCGATCCATCCGCGTTCCTGGAGGTCTCGGAACATCCTTATGCTCAGCCCGAACGTTCCGTTCGAGCTGCGAACCGATCGTCTCGATGCGTCGTGGCAGACGCCTCAGCTGTCCACCGATGACCTGGAGTTGCACGCGGCCGTCGGCGAACATCTCCCTTGAGTCCATCGCCAGACGTATGAAATGAGGAGTTCGAGCAAGGGCCCGATCGACCAAGTCGTAGTCGGCAACGAGCTGGCACAGCGTTCCCTCGAGTGACACGAAGGAAACGACTGGCGTTCTCCTCCGCTGTTGGGGACGTCGGGTCGGCTGAAATAATGGCCGGGACGATACGGTGGCGAGTCAGAGCGCCGTGATCCACCGCGCGATCTCGTCAGCGATCTCGTCGCTATTGTCTTCGACCATCAGCGAGTGGCCGTTCCCAGCGAGAAGAGGCAGTTCGGACGACCAGAAGGTGACGGCGGCGCCCTGATCGGTGAGCCAGGCCACGATGTCCTGATCCAGCTGCGAGGGGTGGTCGGTATCGGCTCCACCCGTGAAGACGAGAATCGGCTTGTTCGTGAACGCGTCGGTCGGCCCGATCCTCATTTGGCTCCCACCGATGTTCTGACGCTGATAAAGCATCCGGGCCGGGATCGGCCGAAGGGTGCGGCGGAACACCTCGATGCACTCGCGGGGGAACCGCCGGCTGGGTCCGATGGCCTTGTCGTTCACGAAGGCGCTTGTGGGTTCCCAGAAACCCATCTTCGGGATGGTCCAGTCGATGGCCGCTCCACGGATGGAGACCTCCTGGTCGGACTCCCTCACGATCTCGGGCACCGCCTGTATATTTCCAGGCGGGCCCGGAGCGACGGCTACGAGCCCGTCGATGAGATCGCCATGCGTCTCTAGGAGGCGGAAGCCAATCGGACCTGCCATCGAGTGCACGACCAGCACGACGTTCCGGCCGAGACCAGAGAGGAACACGCCCATCCCTCGGCACACGCTCTCATAGTCCAGCCGCGCAGACGCCGCACGATCATCGACGTGTTGGGCCGCCTCATAGGACAACCCCAGCCAGTCCACCACCAGCACACCGTAGCCAAGCGATACCAATCGTGCCGCCCAGCCCTGTCGGCCGTCGGGCGTCTCGAGATAGTACTCGTTCGAGGCACCACCCCCGTGCACGAGGACGATCCACCGAGCAGGCGCACCCGACGGCGCCAGTTCGGTGTACGAGATCGGCGCGACGTCGTCTGGGCGTGAAATCGAATCCATAGCTTCCCCAGTCCTGTTAGGCAATGACGGCGTCGAGGGCCCGTGCGAGCCTCTCCGGATGCGTGAGCATCACCAAATGGCTTCCGTCGATCTCGATCGTGCGCGGACTATCAAGCCGCCCGGCCGCGGCCTGGTAGATCTCAGCGGGAACGGCCTGGTCCTGAGCGAGGAACACATAACTTGACGGGATGCTGCTCGCCCAGAACCGGTCGAGGCGGATCGGCTCATCGGACCAGCCTGCCGGCGATGGGACGAGCCTCGGCTCGAGCGCGGCGAGCTGCTGCTGCTCGAACGGGGACATGTCCTGCATAGACGCGGCCCAGAGCTCAGGCGGCATGACGATGGTGTTGTCGTCGGACTGACTCGCAAGCGCCTTCGTCGCTGCGACCAACGGATCGGGGAGCACGTCGTTAATGGTCTCGCCGTCGCGCAGCACCCAGGCGTCGACGAAGACGACCCGGCCGATGCGCTCGGGCATCGCCTCAGCGACGAGTTGGATGAGCGGACCTCCGCCGCTATGACCGACGAGCACGATGTCGAGCTGGGTGAGCTCTCTTACCTGATCGATCAGATCGCGCGCCATCATGCTCATCGTGACGCCGGAGCGGTCCACGTCACCGTCTTCGAGACCGCGCAGCGTCGGCGCGATCACCTCGTGCCCCATTCTGCGCAATTCGTCGGCGACGCCGTCCCACACCCAGCCGCCTACCCATCCGCCGTGCACCAGTACGATCTCCATTGATCATCCTCTTCGCATATTTATCTGCTGAGCAGAACTTGTTCCTAACTAGAAGAAACAATAGCATGCGCGGCGCCAACAGTCCAGCATGGCTCGAGCTCTCTTCAGAACGCGCCGAACGACCCCTGCACCAGGTCGCAGGGGAAAGAGACGACGAGCCTTCAGGAGGTCAGGTCGGCCAGACGTACGGCTGCCTCATCGAGGAGTGCGACGAGGGTCTTCACCTTGCGGGGAGGCAAGCGGAACACCGGGGCAGATGCGTTGATCGCCAACCGCAGCCCGCTCGCCGAGGGAACGGCCACGGCCACCGAGGCCACGCCCTCCTCGCTCTCCTCCCGGTTCGTTGCATAGCCCTGCTTCGCGACAAGATCCAGTTGTGCGAGGAGCTCGGTCTTGGTACGGATCGACTGCGGAGTCACCTGTGAGAGTTGCTCGTCGGGGTAGAGACGGTCCAATTGTTCTCGCGGGAGCTGCGCCAGGAGAACCTTTCCCGTGGAGGTGCAATGGGCCGGCATCTCCTTGCCCAACCGTGAAGCGACTCGCACCGCCGTCGTCGGTTCCGAGACTGCGAGAAAGCGAGTGGAGTTGCCGTCGAGCGTGCCGAGGTGAACCGTCTCGCCGGCTTGGTGGCTGAGTTCCTCGAGGATCGGTTGCACGATCTGCGGGATGTCCATCTTTCTCAGCACCGAGAAGGCGATCGTGGTCAACGACGGCCCTGGCCCGTATGTCTTCGTTCGCGGGTCTTGCCGCACGAATCCTCGCCATTGAAGCATCGCGAGGATGCGATGCGCCGTTGAGGTCGCGACACCCAGGTGCTTGCTGGCGTCCGTCAGTCGAAGTTCGTTCTTCTCACCGAGCAGGAGCAGGAGTTTCAGGGCATTGTCGACCGACTCGATCGGGTATTGCGGAGCCGCATCGACTCCGTCGGCTGCTCTATTTCTCTGCACAACAGAAACTGTATCATTCCTGCCGGCCCTCAGGGCCGCCATCAAGGGCAAGGCGATCCCGTCCAGGTCTATCCGGACGCCGATTCGAGCAGCCGGCCCAGTCGTACACGAACGTCGGAAAGCGACGATCCCGCTGCGATGGACCGGCGGACTTCGACGAGAGCGCGGGGCCAATTCAGTACCACTGCCCCGTCGAATGACAGACCATTCTGAGAGTACAGAGACGCGATCCGGTCGGGTGTTCGAGGGTCCGTCACCATCTCGGGGTTGACTGCCGTCGTGCGACCGACGATGTGCAGCTTCCAGTTGAACTGGTCACTCCAGACATACTCGACAGGCAGATATGAGCGTCGGTCGTCGGGATGAGCGATGTTGTGCGCGACACAGCGCGCCTGGTCGACCGCATTCGTCCAGTGCTCAAGACGGGTGAGATCGCCGCGAACCGGATGCCGCCACCGCGCAACATCGCCGATCGCATGGATTTCCGGGGCGCCGAGTGCCGTGAGGAATTCGTCGCAGACGAGACCGTCGTCGATCTCGAGCCCTGAGTCCTCGAGCCATTCGACGTTCGGCACTGCCCCGATGCCGATGACGACGACATCACCGTGGAGCTCGGAACCGTCATCCAGGAGCACGCGGAAGTCTCCCTTCGCACCGTCGATCTGCGCGACCGTCCGTCCGAGAACCGCATGTACGCCATGCCGGGAGTGCTTCTGCGAGAAGAGGGCGCCAATCTCGTCACCGAGCCGGCGTGACATCAGGTCGCGTGTCGCCGAGACCAGGGTGACATCGACTCCGAGCCCAAGAGCGGTCGCGGCGACCTCGGCGCCGATGAAGCCCGCTCCGATGACGATGATCCTGCGATCGGGAACTAGCTCGGCGCGCAGCCGGTCTGCGTCGTCGAGTGTCCGCAGCACATGGATTCCCTCGCCTTCACCCCACGGCGACGGCCGCGCGCGGACGCCGGTCGCCACCACGAGGTCATCGAAGCCGACCCGCCGTCCATTCGCCAGCCGGAGCTCCGACAACGCACGGTCCAGACCTACCGCCGGCACACCGAGACGAAGGTCGATGTTAAGCTCGAGCGCCTCCGCCGCCGTGAGGAGCGTGACCTCGGCTGCACCTGCACCGACGAGGTATCCCTTCGACAGCGGCGGCTTGTCGTAGGGCAGCACGGGCTCGGAGCCGATGAGCACAACGTCTCCGCGATACCCCTCTGCCCGAAGCGCCTGCGCGGCCCGTACCCCCGCGATCGACGCACCGACAATCGCTGTCGTCATTCGTCTTCCACCCGGAGCGCGGAAACCGGGCAGCTGTTCGCCGCCTCGGTGACCCGTTTCCGGTCGGCCTCGTCGACCTCTGTTCTGAGCAGGATCACGACGCCGTCGTCATCGAGATCGAAATAGTCTCCCGCGGCCATGATGCAGTTGGCGTAGCCCTGACAGAGCCCGAGATCCGCTTTCACGACAGGCATGTGTCACTCCTCTCCTGCTTCTTCAGGCGTTATCTCAGGGAACATCGGTGCGAACGGTTGGGCGATCATGGCGGAGAACGTCGCCGTAGTCTGCCAGGTCAGCGCCTCGAGCTCGAGCGGATCGAGAGCGACCCACTGCCCGGATCGCGGCGACTCGATCAGGAGCCGGGAGCCGTTGCGTGTCTCCACGCGAGATACCCGGATCTCCGAGAACTCATTGGCGATCGAGATCGGAGCCCCTACCCGCTGGTCTTCGAGCCGCTGACGTTCGTCTGCTGCTGCGATGGCCGCGATGCGGTCGTCCTCTTCGCCTTCCCATTCGAGTTTCATAGGAAGATCGCCAGATTCTGTGTGCGCAAGACCGACTCGTCGACCGTGATGGTTCGGCGTGCGAGCTGCAACCCGCCGCCGACACGTCGCAGAACGTCTTCGCGGCCGGCCGAGATCACCGCGGGCTCGTGCACGTCGCCGCGACTGCGGAAAAGAAGCACCGCAGAATCGACGACGACCTCGCCCGGGACGTCGCTCTCGAAGGTGCGCACGTTCGTGACGAAGTGACGGAGCCGGGAGGGCGGATCCTCTGTCCAGGCGTGTTCCGTGAGGAAGCGGGCGACCCGCCGGCTCAGGGAGTACTTGTTCTCGTCCCAATGCGCCATGCCCGGAGACGTCGAGTACCCGGCGCCGAGCGCGGTAGTGACCTGCACGGGCATGATATCGAGCCTGGTTGATGCCATGGTAACTGTGGGAGCGGGCGTTCTGGGCTACTTCATGATCAAGGGCGGCTTCCCTCAAGCCCCGCTGGTCATCGGCCTGATCGTCGGCCCGCTTGCTGAGACCGGATTCCGACGCGCGACGATCATCAACGGAGGAAATTACGACTGGGTCCTCCACCCAGTGCCGATGATATTGCTGATCATGAGCCTGCTCACCTTGGGCGTTCCGCTGCTACGGTCCTGGAAGGGCAGGAAGGGTAAGTCCCCGGCGGACCACTCGATCAATGACGGCGGAACTGGCAGCAGCCTCAGCGGCGCCGATGATCCGAAAGGCACCGACAATATGACTGACACCGGTGATGGCGTCATGACCGATTCCAACAAATTTTCGAAGGACGATGGCAGGGACGGTGGGACAGAGAACGCCCAGAAAAGCCGAGTCGAACGAGCCACGGAGAGGTGAGGAAGTAATGTCTAAAAACGTCGAGGTTCTTCCCTCCGTTGGCGTCATCGGTTTAGGAAATCTGGGTTTGCCGGTCGCCCGCCGACTGCAGACCTGTGGATTCCGGGTGGTCGGGTACGACGCCCGGTCGAGTGTCCGCGGCTCTGCCTTGGATCTTGACGTCGTGGAGTCGGTCCAGGAGGTGGTGGAGTCGTCGGACGCGGTCCTGATTCTGGTAGGGAGCGCGGGGCAGTGTGCCGACGTCATAGCCCACATTGTCGCCACCCCACCTAGTGGCAGTAGCCCAAAGGCTGGTGTCGCCCGTCTCCGGACAGTCGTGCTGATGTCGACAGTCGGCCCCGACGCGGTAGCCCGATTGGCTGATCCGCTCCTGAATCGCGGTATCGAGATGCTGGACGTTCCGGTGAGCGGGGGTGCCGACGCCGCCCGGGAGGGTCAACTGGCCCTCATGGCCGGAGGGCCGACAGCATCCATGGAACGTGTCCTGCCCTGGCTGGCACTCCTGGGAACAGTCACTCCGGTCGGGCCGCTGGGCGCAGGACAACTCGTGAAACTCGCCAACCAGATCGTCTTCTTCGGCACCCAGGCAGTGCTCCAGGAGGCACTGGACCTGGCCAGTACGGCAAGTATCGAGCGTGAGGCATTAATGGAGGTCCTCTCAGGCGGCACCGCAGACTGCTGGTCTGTCCGGAATCCCGATTTCCTACTCGAGACGGCCCGCGCTTACGAGAAGGCCGATGTGGCGCCCCAGCTACGGCCTTGGCACAAGGACTTGGCGCAAGCCCGTCAGGTAGCCCAGGATCGGTCCGTGGACGTCCCCGTGGTGCAAGCCGTCACCGAAGTATTCGGAGACCGTTTGGATGCACGAGCTCGAGCCTAGCTGCCGGCAGTGCCGCGTGGATGCTCAAGAACTTCAATCTCCCACGACGAGGCTGGTCAGGTCGGGGCGGTGGTCGAAGCGTGGACTGCCTTTGATCATCTCGCCTTTCGACTCCGGTGGCATACAGGTGGCTCTGAAAGGCAATAACGTGTGGCTCTCAGGACCTCAAATACTCAACTGCCCGAGGCCACCGCGGTGATGGATCCGTTCCAGGTAGTCCGCCTCGCCGGAGACGCCTTCGAGCGTTGCCGAGACCAGAAGGACGCCCCTCAACAAGGCGAGAAGGAGTCTGCTGACCGGGGCTGACCTGCTCACCAATCGGGAGCACTCTCTCATCCAGGACGTCTTTAACGGGAGTGAACATGTGGAGGTCGAGGCTACCTGGGCGTTCTCTCAGCCCCATGGTCGCCTCCTACCGGAAACCGAACTCGCCGCCCTGGGCCGGACGCTGAAGAAGCGGGCAGCGGATATCTTGGCCTACTTTCGACCGCCCCGGCAGTTCCAACGGCCCCACCGAAGCCATCAACGGCCGGCTCGAGCACCTGGGCGGCTCCGCCCTGGGCTTCCGAAACCTGACCAACTACATCGCCCGGTACCTACTGGAATCCGGTGGATTCAACCCCTCCTACACCCCGGATTATGAAGAGCCAGTTTTCGTACTTGGTTTGAGTCACCGCTTGCGGAACAGAGCATGATCTCAAAACCTGTCAGGTCACAAACGGTCGTTTTTGGCACAGTAGTTTTCGAACTTCAAGGAAAAATTTTAGTTAGGTGAAAATTCAACAAATTTATCGACAACATAGTCGCAAAACCCAGTGCCACAAACTATGCATCGAAACATCATGCGCCACATGAGTATTGAAAGATCCATGCGCGCAGCATCTCTGCAGTACCGCGCACCATGCCTCCGCTGGTGACGAAAAACTACGCGTTCAATTGACCCTATCGCCAGCGGCGTCTATTTCCCCTGCTGATAGACATCCGGAATCCCATCCGCATCATCATCGATACTCTCCGCTGCAAGCAGCTTCCGATATTGACGATTGCGGATGCCCAGAAGAATGGATGCCAGAACCGCAGCCAGGATAGAGGCAGCCAGAATCGCTACCTTGGCATGATCGTTAGCTGGGTCCCCTAAGCCGAAACTGAGTTCAGCCACAAGCAACGAAACGGTAAAACCGATTCCTGCCAGCAGGCTCACTCCCAAGAGGTCCACCCACTTCAGCTCCGGGTCCAGAGTGGCCTTCGTGAACTTAGAGGTCAACCAGGTTGCCAGCAAAATCCCGATCGGCTTTCCCACTACCAAAGCAATCATGATGCCTATCGCCACCGGATCAGTTAATGCCGAAAGCAGCCCTTCCATCCCGCCTACGGCCACGCCGGCTGAGAAGAACGCAAAGACCGGCACTGCGAATCCAGCCGACAACGGACGGAAACGATGCTCGAAGATCTCCGCTAGCCCCGGACCACTTTCATGTTTGTCCTTTTTGGCCTGATGCAGAACCGGAATGGTAAAGGCCAGGGCAACCCCGGCGACCGTGGCATGAATGCCTGAAGCATGTAGCAAAGCCCAAGCTGCGAAGCCGATCGGTAGCAAGATGAACCAGGCAGCCGATGATTTGAGCCCGAAGAACCTTCGGTATTTCTGCGCCAAGAAGCCATACAGCGCTAGGGGAATGAGCGCCAGCAGCAACGACGTGGAATTGATTTCGTCCGTGTAGAAGAAAGCGATGATGGTGATGGCCATCAGGTCATCAACCACCGCCAATGTCAACAAGAAGATACGCAGCGGGGTAGGCAAATGCGAGCCGATCACCGCCAGAACCGCTACGGCAAAGGCAATGTCAGTGGCAGTAGGGATAGCCCAGCCAGAGATCGACTCCGGGTCAGACCAGTTAACGGCTGCATAGATCAGCGCCGGCACAACCACGCCGCCCACCGCTGCAGCGACAGGGACAATGGCCTTGCTGATCTGGCGTAAATCACCTGCGACAATCTCCCGTTTGAGCTCTAAGCCGACGAGGAAGAAGAAGACAGCCAATAGCCCATCGGCTGCCCAAGCACCTAAGGTCAGCTCAAGATGCCAAGGTTCGTAACCGATCTTGAAATCGCGCAACGCGAAGTAGCTGTCCGACGCTGGCGAATTCGCCCAAATGAGTGCGAGAACCGCGGCGACGACGAGCAGAACACCGCCAATGGTTTCCTTGCGGAGAATTTCTCCGATCCTCAGGGCTTCAAGGTAACTGCCGCGACCGATCAACGATCGTTTGAGAAGAGGAGGGGCGCCCATAAAATGGAGTCCTTACTGTGGGTTCGACAATCTTATTGCCGACCAGACTTCCCGGCGCACCTGCATTCAACCCTACGGTATATCCCAGTGGATCCCCTATCGGATGACTGATGAACGCGTCAGATTCCCACGGGCACCCAATGCCTTCCTTCCCGCAGCAGTTCTTTTTCAAGAGACGCAAGCGCTATGCACGGAATACTTCACCGCGCTTTACCGGGAACCTTGGTTAGGAACAGATTAAAGTTCGATTCCGCTCAATTACTGACGCCAGCATGTAGCGACGGACCTGCTAATGGGTCTTACAACTCATAGGTTGCAAGACGTCTCGTCGGCCGCCACTCGCCCAGTGAAAAATCCGCAGAAACTCCATGGAGCGAAATTCTCGCAACTATGTGTCGCAACTAATGACGTAGAATCGTGTCTACACCATTAGTTGCGAGACACTTTCGAAGGACCGATGACCAAACTGATTGGCTACGCCCGCGTTTCCACCAAAGCCCAAGACGCCGACCGGCAAATCCAAGACCTCCTCGACGCCGGCATCCGCCGCGATGATCTCTACATCGACCACGGCCAATCCGGAGCACTCGCTAAGCGCCCCGGGTTAGATAAAGCGCTGACCGCGCTGCATCCGGATGACACCCTCGTTATCACCACCCTGGACAGACTCGGTCGATCCACCCAGAAAATGCTCGAACTGGCCGAAGATCTACGCGAACGCAATATCGGGTTACGGGTACTCAACCTCGGCGGCGGCGACGTGGACACCAAAACGCCCATGGGTGCCATGGTTTTCACCGTCATGGCCGCCCTCGCGCAGATGGAGCTGGAGATCAAACGCGAACGCATCAACGACTCCGTCACCAAACGCCGCACCACCGGCGGCGATCTCGGCGGCCGGCGCCCGACCTTTACCGAGTCCCAGATCCGTACCGCGGAGAAACTCCTTCAGGCCGGCGAACCAGCAACACAAGTTGCCAAAGATATGGGTATGTCCCGCGCAACACTGTACCGACGGATCAAGGAGCTTCCATAACCAACCGGTGATCGACAAGGGTTATAGCGTTTCTTCCCCTTTGCATACTGTTCTAGAGTCCAGGTCACTCGTCGGTGCAATAGACTACGCTGAGCAGCATACGACACAACCTTTCCACGACTGGAGCTGGATCTTGGCCAGAACAAGAAAGACCGCCGCCGAAATTGCAGACCTCCTACGCAACGGCAAGGGAATACCCACTGTCTCAGAGGTCGAGAACCACGCTATCCGGTTCTACCCTCGACACTGGTTGAACCGGTGGGACGAAAACATGCCGGGCATTCCTTCCATCCTCCAAAGCGGAGAAAAGGACAGCAAAGGGCGACTTGCCCTCAGCCGAGGCGACCTATTCACTCTGGGTACCAAGGTGGAAACTGCACAAGATGCGGTCAACTTCTACGTCGCGGTCTGTTCATGGGGCGCCGGCGCCAAAGCCCGGGATATCTACCGTCGAATTCCAACATTGAGCGAACCGGACGTTGGAGGAAAACTCCTCGGCGGAATCATGCTCGCCAAAGACTCGAACGTCGAATCGGAAGAGGCCTACCGATCCTTCTGGACACGTGAGCAATACAGACTCAAAGGTCTAGGTCCAGCCTTCTTCACCAAGCTTTTGTACTTCGCAGCTGGCCCCACGGATAGCAAGAAAATGCGCCATCTCATTCTAGACAGGAAGGTCGCTGCTTCTATTGGCTGGCCTGACAAAGCCTGGTGGACTCCATCGGAGTACCGAGAATACTTAGAACTGATCAACAATGTCGTGGAACACCTGCCCGAAGCAGAACGCTCCGACTGCCTCGAAATGCGACTATTCAATCCCTAGTGCAACTCAAGGAATCTTCCCGAAACGCTATGATCCCCGTTCTGGGCCACGAGCTTTCGGTTCAGAGTTTCGGGAAACCGAAAACGTTGAGAAACTCCCTGTGACTGTTAGTTTAGTTTGGCGGTTATTTGCAGCAAAGATGGCGGTCTATGCGTGGCCAATGACAAGGGTTGAACGAGCGGCCTCTACGACTTCATCAGTGATCGTCGTGAGCTCATTGATCTTCATAACCCGTTCTATCTGAGCGAAGAGCCGGATGATCAACCGGAAATTCCCACGAGTCAGTCGGAGAATAGCCCCTACCGCTTGCGCATCAGTGAAATCATCCATGTTGAGCGTCAGCCCAAGTTTGGTCCACCATCGTTGCAAGACGAAAACTATTTCATCTTGCCCAAGTGCCTTATACTCATGGGCGAACCCGATGCGACTATATAGTTGCGGATAGCGGCTGAACTGCTTTTCCATCCCAGGCATACCAATAAGAATCAGCGCGATTTGGGTCCGGTCATGAAAGTCTCTCAGATACTCCACAGCAACAGCATTCAAACGTTCGCACTCGTCAACGATAACCAACTGAACGTTCCCAGGTCGGTCATGGGGTGGCGAGCTACGGTTGTTTTGGCTGATCAAATGTTCATCAACGCAAATGCTAAATCTCGTGGATACGAGCCGTAATTCGGATTTGAGCAGTTTGGCTGTGGTCATGACCTGAGGGTTATAGAACACGGTACGTTTTCGATTACACGCCGCATACATACGCTCATCGTTGTCGCTACGCGGCCCCCATGCTTGAAGAAATGGCTCCAGCTTGTCCCAGCTCGCATAAACCCGAGCTGAGTTTGTTTTTCCAACACCGGCCTGGCCGAAGCATATACCGATGGTTTTCTGTCTCCTGACCGCATCCGCAAACTCTATGAAGCGACGATGTTCTTTGGTGACGATGAGTTTCGAGCTCACTATTGGCTTCCCTCCTGATACGTGCGCAGCTTCTTTCTGGCTGATGGTGCAGCACTCGTCAGTGGCGCTTGTTCCAAATCTGTGTTCGCCTGGGTTGGGGATCCGAGTGACAGTTTGAGATTGATTTGATTCCGCAGTTCGCGCTTGCGCGCATTGCGTGCGGCTTGAATATCTTTGAGCGTCACCGTACTTGATTCATGTTCAGGATCGATCGCTTTGCAAATAAAGGAGTCTCGGTAGAACACTCGGATTTCCGAAATATCTCTGGGGTCATACCTAATAGTGACTTGTTCCCGCACGTATGCTGCTAGCAAAGGTGAAATGTAGCGAAGCCCTTGAAAGTGCACTCCATCGCGGTGCACCATTCGAGATTTGGCGACGGTGAGCAACAGCAGATTAAGATCATCAATGGACTCGGGGATGCGCGGGAGCCAGCCTTGACTGAGCCATGCTGCTGTGGGCGCCACTTTAGTCTCCGGGTGTGTTCGCTGGTGATAGTTCTCAGTAATGAAAGACTCGATTTTGCTGTCGAGCTCTTTAAGGGTGAGCTTCGGTGAAGAGGATGACTTACCACGAATGAGGTGGCCAGGTAGTGTCGGTAGCAGCTCAGTATTGATCGTTCCGAAGATCCGTTCAATCTTTCCTCGTCCTTGTGGACGTGCAACCGCTGAATAGACGATCTCGAAGTTCAGATCTTTAGCAACCTGAGATAAATGCAAGCTGGTGAAGTCAGTGCCGTGATCAACGTAGAGACGATCAGGTATCCCGCACATCGGCCATGCTGGGTCTTCAGAAGGCCAAATAGCATCTCGAAGGGCCAGCGCTGTAATGATGGCAGAAGGCGCACCGAGGAAAACCATGTATCCACAGACCGCGCGCGAGTAGTCATCCAGAATCACTGTCAGCCATGGCCTGGCTGGCTTCTGATTCGCATCAAGTATGAGAATGTCCAGTTCGGTGTGATCAGCTTGCCAGACTACATTTGGTGCTTCTGCACGGTGCCGCCACACCAACTCATATTTATCTCGATAGGCGACTGGACCTTGAAGTGCTAGCGTTCGCATTGCTGGATCTAGGTTTTGCACGATTGAACGGACGCTGCCATAGGAAACTGTTGGCCACCCATGCTTTTCAGCTGCGCTGAGGGAATCTCGATAAATTTGAGCGATGCTCAGTACCGGTGTCTGCAGCGCGCATCTCTCGATGAAAGCTACCAACTGCGGGTGAATTTTCGAACCTCGTCGGGCCGGCCTGGCAGGCAGTAATCCGGCGATCCCATCGTGGGTGTACGCATTTTTCCATCGCTGCAATGTGCGCAGCCCTACGCCGCTTTCATTCGCTAGCTCAACGAGAGTTTGTCCACCGTTGATATGTCGGGCAAGGATGTCCTGGTTGGGTCCCCGGAAAGTAGTCCAGTGACTATGCGAGTACTCGTGTCCGACAATGGACACAGGAGGAATCACAGAAACAATGGCACGCAGACACACACCAGACCAGGTCATCGCTAAAGTCCGTCAAGGACAAAAGATGCTCAACGACGGACACCCGATGATCGAGGTCATCAAGGAACTTCAGATCACCGAAGCTACTTGGTACCGCTGGATCAACCAGTACGGGTCCGAGAAAAACGCTGAAGCCAGCAAACGTACCAAGGAGCTAGAGAAGGAAAACGCGCGCCTCAAGAAGCTGCTCGCTGATCAGATGCTCGCCAACGACATCCTTACTGAGGTTGCCAAGGGAAAATTCTAAGCCCCGAACCACGCCGCCGTGCTGTACGGATGGCGATGGAAAAATTCGGGGCGTCCGAACGCTTCGCTTGCCACGTTCTGGGCCAGAACCGCTCGGCACTACGTAAGAAAAAAACACCGATGAGCTTTGACGAAGCGCAGCTACGAGCCGACTTGAGGGCTGTCGCGTCTAAGCATCCAACGTGGGGGTGGCGCAAAGCCCGCTGGCACTTGCTGGCCACCGAACGATGGAATGACACTGTCTTGAACAGCAAGCGCATCCGACGATTATGGCGAGAAGAAGGCTTGGTCTGTAAGCCCAAGCGTCGAAAGAAGCGGCGCACCGGCCCAGACGCTGGGGAACAGAAGCGGTTGACCGCCGAGTACCCGATGCATGTACTGAGCTTTGATTTCCAGTCGGATGTCACTTCTTGTGGCCGTCATATCCGGTTCTTCAATGTCATTGATGAGTACACGCGGACCGCTTTGGCGATCATTCCCCGCAGGTCTTTTAAAGCTGCTGATGTGGTGGCTGTTTTGGAGGACATCATTGCTGAAACTGGGATCCAGCCAACGTTTGTGCGGTGTGATAACGGGCCTGAGTTCACTGCTGACGCGCTGGTGGATTGGTGCAACACTGTGGGGGTGTCCACTGCGTTTATCGATCCGGGCTCACCTTGGCAGAACGGTTTTATCGAGTCGTTCAATGCGCAGTTCCGGCGTGAACAGCTTTCCGGGGAAATTATGGACACTATGGTGGAAGCGAAGTATTTGGCTGATGAATGGAAAGACATTTACAATCATGAGCGTCCCCATGGGTCTTTGGATGGGTTGACGCCGTCCCGGTTTTGGGATGAGTGGGTTAGAGAGAATCAGTTAGCTATCGCATAGCTGCTGGACTGCTTAAAGGGACCCAACCAGTCCCATCGGCTTGCGGCTGTTTCATCGCGTGCCTGATGACTTGCTGGTTCAGGCCGTGCACCGTTCGAAGGCATGGCTACATTTTGAACCTTGGCATGGTCTGAGGTCGAGGGTTTTAGTCTTGCGCTGTTTTCGACAATGCACGATAGACGGTGCTTCGACTCACTCCGAGTACTTCACCAATTTGAGTGAGGGTCATTTCCTGCTGCTCATAGAGTTGTCGGGCGGTGCGCAGCTTATCGGCAGTGAGCAAGGCGGGACGGCCGCCGACTTTGCCACGAGCACGGGCAGCCTGTAGACCGGCTTTCGTGCGCTCTCTGATCAGGTCCCGTTCGAATTCGGCCAAGGAAGCGAAAATGTTGAAGACCAATCGCCCTCCCGAGGAACTGGTGTCAATATTTTCCTGCAACGAACGAAACTCAATACCCCGTTGTTGCAAAGTATCAAGGTAGTCGATCAAGTGCCGGATGGATCGGCCTAAGCGATCGAGCCTCCACACCACCAACGTATCGCCTGGGCGCAGCTGGTCTAATACTGAGTCCAGTTCGGGGCGAGACTCTAATGCTCCCGACGCGGTATCGGTGAAGATTCGATAGCACCCGGCAGCAGTGAGCGCATCGTGTTGCAACCGGGCGTCTTGATCACCAGTTGACACTCGCGCGTATCCAAGAAGATGTCCCATGCCTTGAAATGTATCAAAACTCGTCAACCATCAATAGAACTGACCCATAGATTGTGAAACTGGGTTTTGAACCTCTGCGCGAAAAATTGACCCTTGAATTTTCAACTGAAATGGCGTGATGCAAATTCTTCAATTTCAGGATGTCAAAAACGAATGTTTGTGACACATGACCATATATACATCACATACTGTATAGTACAGTACATGATGAATATTGAGTCGCGGATCGAAGCGATGAACCGGCTCGGCCGCGCCATGGCCGACCCCACGCGTTCGCGGATCTTGCTGTCTTTGCTGCATGAACCGGGATACCCTGCACAGTTAGCTGAGGACTTGGGGTTGAGTCGAGCGAACGTCTCGAATCACCTGACCTGCTTGCGGGGGTGCGGGATTGTCGTGGCGAAACTCGAGGGACGTAAAACCCGCTACGAAATCACCGACCCGCATCTGACCACGGCACTGAGCGCACTCGTTGATGTGACCTTAGCCGTCGATGACCAAGTACCGTGTGTAGATTCTTCCTGCCCGGACTGCACTACCGATATGCCACGAACAGTCGAGGATAAAGTATGAGTTCCGCTTGCGGTTGCGAATCACCGGAAACCACCGCCGAAAACGAGGAAGAACTGCCCTGGTACCGGGATTGGCATGTGCTCATTCCTATCATTTCCGGTGTTTTCTTCCTCGCTGGCCTCGTCCTTGAATGGACTACTTCAAGTGACACCGCTGAAGTTATAGCCCTGGTCTTGTTCTGGGTCGGCCTACTGCTTGGCGCATACACCTTTGTTCCTAGCGCTGTGCGGAATCTGTTCTCGAAACGGAAAATCGGTATTGGGCTACTGATGACCATTAGCGCAACCGGCGCGGTCATCCTGGGCTACGTTGAAGAAGCAGCCGCGCTGGCGTTCTTGTATTCCATCGCTGAAGCCCTTGAAGATAAGGCCATGGATCGTGCACGCTCAGGACTGCGCTCCTTACTGAAACTGGTCCCAGAAACAGCGACGGTGATCCGTGGCGGTGCGCCAACCGTGGTCAGCGCATCAGAGATTCGGGTTGGTGATGTCCTACGTGTGAAGCCAGGTGAACGCCTCGCTACCGATGGGGTGGTCAGTCGGGGGTCTAGCAGTCTAGACACCTCAGCGATTACCGGTGAATCCATTCCCGTGGATGTGTCTGTCGGGGATCAGGTCGCCGCAGGTTCAATCAACACATCAGGATCCATTGAAGTGACCGCTTCAGCCAACGGCACTGATAACTCGTTGACTACGCTGGTGGGCCTAGTCGAGCAAGCCCAGGCAGAACGCGGTGACCGTGCTCGTCTAGCCGATCGTATTGCTCGCCCGCTGGTTCCTGGGGTGATTATCCTAGCCGTCCTGGTGGCCATCGTCGGTTCTCTTTTGGGTGATCCTGAAACGTGGATCACCCGCGCCCTGGTGGTGTTGGTTGCCGCCTCACCGTGTGCGATGGCGATTGCTGTTCCGGTAACCGTTGTTTCCGCGATCGGCGCTGCCAGTAAATTCGGGGTCATCATCAAAAGTGGTGCAGCGTTCGAACGGTTAGGTTCACTACGCCGTATCGCAGTCGATAAGACAGGAACACTGACCCGCAATCAACCAGCGGTAACCCGGGTTCACGCTGTTGACGGTGTGAACCAGGAGGAAGTACTCAACGTGGCCGCTGCCCTGGAACAACACAGCAGCCACCCCTTGGCCACGGCCATTAGCTCAGCGGTATCGGCGATTCCTGAAGCAACCGTCGTTGTTGAAGAACCTGGACATGGCATTAGCGGTGCACTCAACGGTGTGCCAGTCGCAGTGGGTAGCCCTCGTTGGATCACCCCGGGAACGCTGACACCTGCCGTTGAAAGCATGGAAGCGTCAGGTCAAACCTGTGTAATGGTGACCCGTGCAGGGCAGGTCATTGGTGTGATTGGCGTGCGCGATGAACTGCGCACTGAAGCACCTGAAGCGGTTCGTCTCCTGCGTGATCAGGGAATCGACGTGCTCATGCTGACTGGTGATAACGCACGTACTGCCCACGCGCTGGCTACTATCGCAGGCATCGACACTGTTCATGCCGAGCTGCGTCCTGAGGATAAAGCTCGTGAAGTCGCCGCGTCGGTGCAGCAGGTTCCAACAGGGATGATCGGTGATGGGATCAACGATGCCCCCGCCTTGGCTACTGCCACAGTGGGTATTGCGATGGGAGCGACCGGTGCTGATGCGGCCATTGAATCGGCTGATGTTGCTTTTACCGGCCATGATTTGAGGCTGATCCCGCAGGCTTTGTCCCATGCGCGACGGGGTCGAACCATTATGAATCAGAACATCGTTCTGTCCTTAGCCATCATCATTGTTCTGCTACCGCTGGCTATCACTGGTGCGCTGGGGCTAGCAGCCGTAGTGCTCGTTCATGAGGTAGCCGAGGTCATAGTGATTGCTAACGGATTACGCGCAGCTCGCGTTCACCGGGCACAACTAACCCGACAACCCGATACTGTTCTGGCCTAAAGATATCGTTAGATCTGTTGATGGCGGTGCACTGTTCCTATGTGGCAGAGTGCACCGCCATCAGTTTGAGAAGCCTAGGTCATGGGTACTGCTCGATACGCCATTTCTTGGTGTGAAAAACCGCCATTCGAGACTAACAGTCACACGTGACACGCCGAGACGATTGGGGCCTAAACCTATGGCCTAAACTCGCTTAGCCGTCGGGCGAGCGAGATACGTTAATGGCCATGAACGAACAAGCGAGAACGCGCATAGGATACGCCCGAGTAGGTATTGTTCTCGTTCGCCCTTGGAACCCTGGCAATGGTGGTGCCAATATTGGCCATTGCCGTGGGGTATAGCACGGTCGAAGTCGGGATGATGGTTGCACTTGCAGCAGTCTCGCAGTTAGTGACTCGGATCTTCTTGGGAGCACTGATGCGCAGGGTCCCAGACAAAGCCCTCCTCGTGGGAGCAGCGCTCATGATTGCCGTCTCGTGCGCTTTGATCGCAGTCTCAGATGCATTGGCAATTTTCGTAGTATCCCAGCTGGTCCAGGGCTCGGCTCGAGCCTTGTTCTGGACCAGCAGCCAGACGCACGCCGTCCGCATGTCGACCTCGTCTGTCAAGGGACTGACTGACGTGAATCTCGCCGCAGGGGTCGGAGCGCTGCTGGGACCTGCACTTGCCGGTTATCTCTGGGAACTTTCGACACCGCTGCCGCTGATCGTGGCGGCAGCGGCAGGATCGGCGGCCGTCATCCCTGCTGCCCTTCTGACCAGGCTTCCTGTGTTCGCTCCGGAGCATGCTACAGGTGGAATAATGGCGCGAGGCCTCTGGCGGCGCCCTGGCGTCGGTGCCGCCTGCTGGATGAACGCTGGAGCGGGAACCTGGAAGAGCCTCTTGGACTCCTACGTTCCCATCGTGCTTTCCCTTGCCGGGCAACCCGTCGCCGTCATCGGAATCCTGGTAGCCATACCCAACGCTGCCGTCCTGGCCGGAAGTGCATCTGCGAGCTGGCTGCGCAGGCGGGGAAACAGGACGTCCCTTCTCACGGGCCTCCTGGCCACGGGGACGGGCTTGGCCGCGGCGGGGCCACTGGCCGGCACCGCAGTTGCGGCCGCCGCCGCCCTCGCTGTTTCCGGCGTCGGTGCCGGGATCCTCCAGACTGTCGGACCGGCCATAGCTGCCGATGAAGTGCACCCGGAAGAACGCGGGGATGCTCTCTCCCTGACTGGTACGGTACGGGCTTCAGCGCTCTTCCTAACACCGTTTGTGATGGCACTGCTGGTCAGCGTGGTCCCTGTTGCCGCAGCGCTGGTCTCGGTCGGCGTCCTCATGACCCTTCCAGCAGCTGGAAGTATCCGCAGAAAAGACCTTCCAGCGCAGATCGCGCCAACAGAATCAGGTCCAGGCAGACCGCTCCAACAAACTCAGCTTGAAGCTCCCGAGAAAAAGGTGCCCGATGACAACTGAAACGACTGACACCACTGCTTCGGACATTCCCCGGCTGAAATTGCCGCACGGACATACCATTCCCCGGCTTGGTCTCGGAACCTGGCCGATGCGGGAAGACGAGTGTGAAACTGCTGTGCGTTTCGCGCTGCAGAGCGGTTACCGCCTGGTCGACACCGCGTTCCAGTACAGAAACGAAGAAGCAGTCGGCCGGGGCATCCGCACCGCCGGCGTCGCCCGATCCGAATTATTTATTTCCAGCAAGTTCAACAAAGAGTCCCACAGCATCGATGGAGTGCAGCGCGCCTACGACGAGAGCCTGCGCAAACTCGGCCTTGACCATCTGGACATGTTCATGTGTCACTGGCCGGTTCCGGCCTTGGGCAAGTACGTGGACGCCTGGAAGGGCCTTGTGAAGTTGCTGGAGGAGGGCCGTGTAAAGGCCATTGGAGTTTCAAATTTCAAACCAGCCCACCTGAAGGACATTATCGATGCAACCGGAGTAGTTCCGGACGTAAACCAGATCCAACTGAGCCCCGACCTTGCCCGGACTGAGCCGCGCGCTGTCCACAGGTTATTGGGAATAGTCACCGAAGCCTGGAGTCCTATCGGTCGGTCCTCCGGTCTGCGGGCGAATCCGCTGATCATCGAGATCGCTCAGCGCTTGAACAAATCTCCAGCCCAAGTCCTGCTGCGGTGGCATGTCCAACAGGACATCGTCCCCATCCCGCAAGCATCCGACCCTCTGTGGCTCAAAGAAAACTTATCCGTTTTCGACTTCTCGCTCACCGCGGGAGAGATGGCCTCGATTCGGAAGTTGGACAGGGGCGAAGAGGCCGCCCGTGATTCTGACTCACCCGAAAATGGCCATTGACTCGGCCTATGCTCCTCTCTCTGAAGTGAGTTTCTCAGGGGCGCTTTCGCTCCGCCGTGGGGGCCGAAAATGTACTGCTGTGGGGAACCTTTGCGGTGTCGGGGCTGCCGGAGCAGACTGAAGAGTGTGTTCCGGTCGACCCCGGTCTCTCTTTAGTGCCGGTGAGCCTGTAAGTGAGTTTGGTGGTGGAGGGCGCAGCTTTTGTCCGCGGGACCGTGGAATGTTGCCGTTGAGCACGAATGTCAGATTTGTTGTTTATCCGCCTTCCCCGGGACACAGACGCCATCTGTTGGACTGTTCGAGGAAGGGTGAGCTCTCATGGAGGTCATTCACCCGCGCTGCGCGGGTGTCGATATTTCAAAGAAGGACGCGAAGGTCTGTGTCCGCATCCAGGGCCGCGGCGGCCGGTCCACCACATCCACCATCACGACCTGGGGTTCGATGACGGGGCAGATCCTGGGGCTAAAGGAACACCTCCTGGACGAGCACGTGGATCTGGTGGTCATGGAGGCCACCGGTGATTACTGGCGCCCCTTCTACTACCTGCTTGAAGACGACGGACTGAACATCATCCTGGTCAATGCCCATGACGCCAGGAACGTCCCGGGCCGCAAAACCGACGTTTCCGACGCTGCCTGGCTTGCCGACCTGGGCGCCCACGGGCTGGTCCGGGCCTCCTTCGTGCCCCCGCCTCCGATCCGTGAACTGCGGGACCTGACCCGGGCCCGGACCATCATCACTCAGGAACGGACCCGGGAAATCCAGCGCCTGGAGAAACTCCTCGAGGACGCCTGCATCAAACTATCCTCGGTAGCTTCGAACATCACCGGGGTCTCCGGACGACTGATCCTCCAAGCACTCATCGACGGGCAGACCGACCCCGCGGCCCTGGCAGAGATGGCCCAACGCCGGCTGCGGTCCAAAATCCCTGAACTCACCCAAGCCCTCAACGGCCGGTTCACCGAACACCACCGCTACATGACCGGACTCTATCTGCACCGGATTGATGCCCACACCGCCGATATCAACGACCTCAGCGCCAGGATCGAGGCGGCGATGGAGCCCTTTCGTTTCGCCCGGGAGCTCCTCGTGAGCATCCCGGGGTTCAGCACCACCATCGCGGAAATCTTCATCGCCGAAACCGGCGCCGACATGAGCGCATTCGCCACCGCAGGGCAGCTGGCATCCTGGGCCGGTACTTCCCCGGGATCCAACGAATCCGCCGGACGGGTCAAATCCACCAAAACACGGCCCGGCAACCGGTACCTCAAAGGTGCCCTGGGCATCGCTGCTCTGTCCTGCGCGAAATCGAAGAACACCTACCTCGGTGCCAGATACCGGCGCATTGCCTCCCGGCGCGGACCCGCCAAAGCCCTCGTCGCCGTCGAACACTCCATCCTCACCGCAGCGTGGCACATGCTCACCACCGGCGAACTCTACAACGACCCCGGCGCCGACTACTTCACCCGGCAGACACCCGTTAAAACCATGGCCCGGGCCGTCAGACAACTAGAATCCCTCGGCTATCAAGTCATTCTCGAACCCCTGCAACAGACCGGATAACACCGCTCACCCCACGCACCCCACCGCACTCACCTAATTTTCATGTCAGAGGGGCGAGGGGACTCATTTAAATATGCCCGCGAAACAGCCCCGGTGACTCACGAAGGAATGCCCGCGTAATCCCTGAGTTTAGCTGGCTTGTTTCTTCCTTGTTCGGGCGGGTTTGACCCCGGCGGTCGGGTCGGGCTGCTTCGCAAGTTCGGCGGCTTCGAGTTTGCGGGTCTTGTCGGCGGCGAGCCAGGTGAGGCGCTGCTGGATCCGGTCGATCTCACGGGCGATATGCGCGGGATTCAAACTGTCCCGGTACGCGGTGAGCTCTGCAGTTCTCTCGCTGGTGAGGACACCGGAACGTAAGAGCCGGTCGAACGGGGTCGCAAGCGTGTCATAGACACGTCTGCGTCGGCCTTTGCCGTCGGTGTCCCAGCCGATGGGTTTCTTCGTCGGGGTGAGGAAGTTATGCCGGTCGTTTACCAGCGGCCAGAGCTCGCCCAGAAGCCGCAACTGTGCGGGAGTGTCGTACCGCCAGTAGAAGCCATACCTGCGTACGATCTGGTTGTTCTTGGACTCGACCGTGGCCTGATCATTCTTCTTGTAGGGGCGTGATCTGGTGAAGTAGATGTCGAGTTCGGCGGCCCACCCGATGACGTCGTAGTTGATGAATTCGCTCCCGTTATCAAAGTCCACCCCGGTGACCTCGAACGGGGTGTCGGCGATAAACCGGTCGAGCGCGTCACGCAGGTGTAGGTGCGCGTTGTTTCTGATCGACCGGGTGTAGGTCCACCCGGTGTGCATGTCTGTCATGTCCAGGGTCCTCGCGAACTCGCCCTTGAGCACAGGCCCGCAGTGAGCGACGGTGTCGCCCTCGAAAAACCCGGGCACGGCTTCGATCTCGTCCCCAGCTTTCCGGACGGTGATCGAGTTGCGTAGCAAAGGTCCTGGTGTGGTCGTGGTGATGCCGCGCAGCGGGTCCTTCGCGCGGGCGGGTGCGAGATAGCGGTCGATCGTGGCGGGGCTCATCGCCAGCAACTCGTCACGCACTCCGTCGGAGTAGCCGCCCTTGCCGGGGACTAACTCCCCGTGTGTTTCGAGGAGCATCAGCTGCAGTTCCATCGTGGCGGCGAGGTACTTCCCGCTGATTCCACCCGCGAACGCCCACACCCGATGCAACACCGCGATCGCCGTATCGGTGTACTTCAGCGCGCGTGGCTTGCGTTTCTTCGCGTTGACCCGGCGCGGCTGCAATGCGAGCTTCAACTGTCTGCGTGCGTTATCTCTGGACCAGCCCGTGATCGCGCACACCTCGTCGAGTAGTTTGCTCTTGGTGCCTTTTTCTGCGGCCGAGTATTGCCGCGCGAACTTCCTGGTTATCTCGTGTTTGGCTCGCATTGATAGCCCACTTCCCATGAAATAGATGATTCCGTTTCGCGGGCATATTTATGTGAGTCACCGGAACTGTTTCGCGGGCATATTAGGTGAGGCACGTCGAGGGGTTGACGAACGTCACATTTGCAGTCATTCTCTTGAATACAGAAATATTCTCTGCAAATTATGAAAGGTCGGTTCCATGCTCAACCCGGTGCTAACTCAAACAGGTCCAGTCCAAGGCCGTGAAGATGACGGGGTGCGCAGTTGGCTCGGGATCCCCTACGCCGCGCCGCCCTGGGGCCGGCACCGATTCGCACCGCCCCAGGCCCCTACTCCATGGAGCTCTGTTCGCGATGCCTCCTCGTACGGGCCCCCGGCGCCCCAGGGCCTGCAACTGCCTGGCTCGGAGATCCCGCCGTCAACCGATCCGGCACCTGACTGTCTGACCCTCAACATCTGGGCCCCGAGTGCAGCTCCAGAGGCATTGCCGGTCATGGTGTGGTTCCACGGCGGAGCCTACCTCGCCGGGGCAGGTTCAGAACGGGCGTACAACGGGACCGCACTGGTCCGCGAGGGCGTCCTGGTTGTCACCGTGAACTACCGGATGGGTGTGGACGGCTTCGGACAGATCGACGGCGCCGTTTCCAACCGCGGGATCCTCGACCAGATCGCGGCACTGGAATGGGTGCGGGACAACATTGCCGGCTTCGGAGGTGACCCGCAAAAGGTCACAATCTTCGGAGAATCCGCAGGCGCCGGATGTGTCCTGGCCCTGCTAACCATGCCACGCGCCCGCAATCTGTTCCATCGGGCCATCGCCCAGAGTATTCCTCGGATGTTCGTCTCCCCACCACTCGCGCACTCGGTCACCCAGGCCGTCGCCGCCGCAGCCGGCATCGAAGGAACAGCAGATGCACGCACCCTTGCGACGTTGACTCCTCAGACGCTGGCCGACGCAACGCGGCTGGTCATCAGCACCATGGGAAACCGCGCCGACGAATGGGGTACCCTCGCCTACACTCCCTCGCCGTTTGGGCCGATCGTGGACGGAGACACGATGCCGGAGGACCCATGGACGGCGCTTCGAAATGGCGCCGCCCGCGAAATACCCATAATCACCGGCCATACCCGCGACGAATACCGTCTTTTCACCGCCCAACAAAAGCGGTTTAGCATCACCACGGAAGAAGCGGACACCGCCCTGCACATCTTCGCACCCAACGGAGACGCCGACGGCTACCGCGCCATTATGCCGCAAGCAGAACCCGGGGAGCTCTACGAAAAGGTCAATACCGACTACCTGTTCCTCGCCCCTACACTGCAGGCTGCCATGGCCGGCGCCGACGCCGGGGGACACGTGTTCGTCTACGAGCTGTGCATCGACCCGGTAGGGGGCATGGGCTCCCCGCACGCCATTGACTTGCCCTTGACCTTCAACACCCTGGACACCGGAATGGGAGCGCTGATCCCGGAGCCAACTGACTCAGTGATCGAATCCGGCATCCGGATGCGCAGCGCATGGACCCGCTTCGCCGCAACCGGAAACCCGGGATGGCCGCAGTGGGGCCCAGACCAGTCGGTACAGATATGGGGCGGCGAGAACCCTGTGGTGCGCTACCCCGAATCGGAACGGCTTGAACTGTCCCTGACGGATAGTTGCGGCGCCCTCGAGCTATTGCAACATCAAGAGCTGGGCCGGTGAACGCCCAACCAGGACGCCGCCACCGCTTTCATCCTTACCCGGCCCCGTGATTCACACGATCGAACGCTGCGCAGGAATTCTTCCTCGTTCGCTAGGGCGTGTCTCCTAAAGCTGTCAGCCAGATGATGATTGCCCGGAGAACTGCTCCGCCGCGGTAAGTCAGGGCGAGCTTGTCATAGCGGGTCGCCAGGGCCCGCCATTGCTTGAAGATGTTGAAGTTTCGTTCGACGACATTTCGGCCCTTGTAGTCCTCTTTGTCGAAGGCAGGCGGCCTGCCACCGGTGGAACCTCGTCGCTTTCGGTGGCCAATCTGGTCGGACGGTTGCGGGATGACTGCGGTAATACCGCGGTCGCGGAGGTGGGTTCGGATCGCTCTCGAGGAGTAGGCCTTGTCACCGCGGACGCGGTCCGGGCGGGTTCTGGGTCTGCCCTGACCCGCCCGGTTGATCTTCAGCTGGTTCATGAGGTGGGCGAACATCGGCGCGTCCCCGCCCTGGCCCGGAGCGACTAGCAGAACCAAGGGCCTGCCTTTGCCATCAACCAAGGCGTGAATCTTGGTGCTCAATCCGCCCCGGGACCGTCCAACCGCATGATCGTCCGGCTCAGCAAACAGATTCATGTAATTCGAACCGGCCCCCTGTGGTGCGCGGCAGGTTGGTGCCGTGCTGGTGGGCACGGTTCACCGTCGAATCGACCGAGACCGACCAATCCACTTCACCCTGAGAGTCCGCGACCGTCAGCAATGCAGCCAGGATGCTGTCCCACGTTCCGTCACCGCTATAGCGACGGTGACGCTTCCAAATGGTCTGCCACGGACCGAACTCGGCAGGCACATCCCGCCACGCGATCCCGCACCGATACCGGTAAATGATGCCCTCGACCACGCGCCGGTCATCCCGGAAAGGACGACCCTGACGACCATCAGAGGACGGCAACAACGGCTGGATGCGGGCCCACTGCCCATCGGTCAAAACAGAAGTACGCGACACCCATCAAGCATCCCGGCTAAACCAACTTGAATTTAGGAGACACGCCCTAGTCGAGAACGGTGCGGATGTGGCTCCGACCGCAAATGTGCCACAAGCTGTGGCACTTGCTACGTTGTCGCAATGATTCCCAGGCGCGCACGATCGCCGTCATGTACTTCAGGTTGCGGGCAGAGATCCATTTCATGTGGCAAACCGGAAAACCGCATGTTTCAGATTGATTCATCTGGTGGTATTCGCAGAGTACTAGACGACATATGGTTCTTATCGGCCAGTTCCGACTCATCGGTTTAAACAGAGGGCCTATCCATTATGCCTGTTTTGGCCACGCTGTTGTCAACAACGGCTAGTTACATCTCCTACTGCAGTTCTTGCGCTACGCGGTCCTTCAGAACTCCGATCAGACTGAACTACACCCCAACCTGACGTCAGATTGTCCCCCGCTAAGGCAGTCAGAATAGGGTCTAAAGCATCGGTTTCCGACAGATTAGTAAGAGGGTCATAGAACCCAGCTGTACATTTGGCGCTTGTCGGACTGTGTTACGCGGTTCAAGGCAAAGGGGCCGGCAAAGGAATGTCGCTGATGTCGACTGACACCCGGAGGACGTGGGAGACCACAACCTCAGAGCCATGGGCAAGGTCGGGTTCGAACAGCGCCAGATTAATTCCGTCGCTAACGGAACTGCTGTAGACAACGCCCTGGAAGCCGCGCTTCTTGATGAACTCGCATAGGTACTGGCTAGGGATGTATTCGAATGCGGCGCTGCGCGGTTGAACTGGCTTGGTGAGTTCCTCGCCGAGGCGTTCTAGCAGCGGAAGGCCTCCCCTGACACGAGATATTTGTTCTGCGCTTTCCAAGATGAACGGGGAGATCCTCGCCCGCGGATCCCGTAAATCGACAGCGCGGATCGGGGGCAACGTGAACTTTGCCACGCTTGCTTTCTCCCCTGTATGCGGACGAACCTCAGCAACCGCCGTGCCAGGTTCCGAACCTAAGTAAAGGTATCTAATACCCGCCGGGTTTGCACGCCCGTGTCCCGCCAAATGTCGAGGCGGAGCGCCCATATCTTTGAGAGAATATGGAACCTCATCAGACAGAAGTCGGGCACGGAACCACACAGGAGGAAGCTCATCATTGGGTACGATGAGCTGATCCAACAGCTCCCCCAATCGATCCAAATCAATCGGGTCCTTTAGGAACCATCGATTTCGGTGCATCATCTCATCGCGAAGGTCATCCCAGCGTTGAGGACTCTCATTGCTCGATATCTCAATCGGACTGAAATTCCGGCGTACTATCTCACCGTCATTGAGAATGTCGGCGAGAAGCTCCTTAGCGTGGGCGTCATCCATGATCGGGTGCCCAAACAGGCGCCAATCTTGTCTCAGCCAACTAACTAAGGGATAACCGGTGTCATCCTCTACGTAGCAATCAATCACCATCTCGAACCATTGACTCAAGGCGCACGGATCAACGAGAAGGCTCGCCTGAGTATTGCAGTAGCTGCATCTCTCCTCGTGCGGTTGATTATTGCGATCGGCCGCAACTTTCGGAATGATGCTCCTTGTCAGGCCCGGGTCACCAAAGCACGCCGCACAGCAATACTTGTCAGGCATTTGCCCCTCGCTGGTGGAAGTCAGCCAACGTCTCAAGGTGATGCTTTATGGACAGCTTCTTGATATACCCAAGTCCGGGGAAGTGCCCCCGCGAATACAAGTCACGGGGCTCTGTTGCAAAAATCGTGAAGCTTGAGCATGCTTGGCGGAGATTGGACGGACGGAACGATGACGGATTTCAAGTGGCGCCATTTCCAGGGTGATGTGATCCTGTGGGCGGTGCGCTGGTATTGTCGCTATCCGATCAGCTATCGCGACCTTGAGGAAATGCTGGCGGAACGCGGCATTTCGGTCGACCATACGACGATCTATCGCTGGGTCCAGTGCTACGCCCCGGAGATGGAGAAGCGGCTGCGCTGGTTCTGGCGGCGTGGCTTTGATCCGAGCTGGCGCCTGGATGAAACCTACGTCAAGGTGCGGGGCAAGTGGACCTACCTGTACCGGGCAGTCGACAAGCGGGGCGACACGATCGATTTCTACCTGTCGCCGACCCGCAGCGCCAAGGCAGCGAAGCGGTTCCTGGGCAAGGCCCTGCGAGGCCTGAAGCACTGGGAAAAGCCTGCCACGCTCAATACCGACAAAGCGCCGAGCTATGGTGCAGCGATCACCGAATTGAAGCGCGAAGGAAAGCTGGACCGGGAGACGGCCCACCGGCAGGTGAAGTATCTCAATAACGTGATCGAGGCCGATCACGGAAAGCTCAAGATACTGATCAAGCCGGTGCGCGGTTTCAAATCGATCCCCACGGCCTATGCCACGATCAAGGGATTCGAAGTCATGCGAGCCCTGCGCAAAGGACAGGCTCGCCCCTGGTGCCTGCAGCCCGGCATCAGGGGCGAGGTGCGCCTTGTGGAGAGAGCTTTTGGCATTGGGCCCTCGGCGCTGACGGAGGCCATGGGCATGCTCAACCACCATTTCGCAGCAGCCGCCTGATCGGCGCAGAGCGACAGCCTACCTCTGACTGCCGCCAATCTTTGCAACAGAGCCAATTTTCGATTGGCGCTGACTGATAATCGCGATTGAGCTTTTTCGTGCCCATGTGGGCAGGAGGCTTAAGAACGTTTGGCGGCCGTTGGATCTGCTGAAGGTAGGGTTTCCATCCAGCGCGTGCTATCTATCGCTACTTGTAGGGCGCTGAGTGCCTGGGCTACGGCTGGCTTGGTATCGCGGTAGTCCTGGTTCCAGTCATCAGTGCTCATGGTGATGCGGCCGGCATTGGCGAAGTCTTCGAGTTCGTTGGATAGGTTGATCAGGTCTTGATAAATATCTGACACGTTGCGGGTCATGGCTGCTGTCCTTACTCGTTGGTGCTCGGCGGTAGACTATCGAATTTGACCGACAGCCTAGGCAGCCAGGTTCCGAAGGTTTCACCTTTTTCGTCTTCCCAGATCACGTGCACTAGGTGCGGGGTGCGCGCTGTAGCGCGCGCCTGGACTTGTACTGTCCCGCTCAGCGTATAGACCTTGGCCGTGGCTGTTTGGTGAGGTTGGATTGATTCGCCTGGGTAGTCCCCCGGCAGCATCCGCACAAGCCGATATGGCTTGCCCTGGTGAGTGAAGTGGTGCCAGGGCTTTTGCGCCTGGGGTGAGGTTTGATCGCGGCGGCCGGGGGAGCTTGCGGCGGAGGCCGCCGCGACCGGTTTCTGCAGCCGGCCGGTGTGGTCTTGGCTCTGGTTGCACGATTCCCAAATGCTTAGTGAGCTGTCCATGTTTCTTATTGTCCTCTTGGTTGATATGCCTGTGCCGGGGTGCGGGGGAAATTGTGGATTTCCCCCGCACCCCGGCTAGGTTGGCTTACTTACCGTAGGCCGATTTCGGGATGCCTAGGTTTAGCATCAGTGTCCGTAGGCCGGTTGCTAGGCTGTGCTGTGGCTCTTCTTCAAGTGCCAAGTCCAGCATGGCGAATGCCTGTGTCATATTGCCGGTGACCCAGTGGCTCCATCCAAGTGCGCAAAGGATTCCAGCTCGGGGTTTCGTTCCGGCTATGAGCGTTAGTGACTCGTGGAGCATGTTTGCTCCTGCTTCGAAGATCTCGCGGTCTTCGATTGCTCGCTGTCCTAGGTAGATCTCGCGGAGATCTTCGGTGCCGTTGGCGACTCCTGCGAGTCCTGCAACGGCCAAGTCACGACCTACGGCGCTCATGAAAGTTCCGGCGATCCATCCTGCGATTTCTTCCGTGACCTTGCCGTTTTCCGCGTAGTCGGCAATGGTCGTTGCGAGCTCGTGGGACAGCTCGGCCGATGCATCGGCGACGTTCTCGTGCTCTCGGTTTTCCAACTCTGCCATGCGTGCCACTGCGGTGGACATGACGGCCATGCTGGACTCTTCGCAGGGGTTGACATCCTGCGCGCGTCGGCGGTTCTTCACCGTGAGCATGTCCTCTAGGGCAATGTCAGTTTTGAGAACTTCGGCGTAGTCCACTGCGTCGGAGCGATCTCCGAAGTAATCCATAACCTTGCCGTCTGCGACGAGTACGGCGTGGTTTACGGGGATGCCGTGGCGCGAGAGCAGAATTGATGCTTCGCGGTAGGCTTCGCCCCGGAAAACGTCGTTCTCGTCGAAAATGACGAGGAAAGATCCGTCCAACTCGTCCGCGTCGGTTACTTCGATGACGATCTGTTCCAGGATTGCCAGCCACTTAGTCCAGTCCCCCGTCTGGACCAGTTCAGCGCTGACGGTGCCGAGGATGTTGTGGCCCTTGCGGAACGCCAGCACTACGGCTTCCGCTGGGTCGATTCCCAGTGAGGAGCGGACCAGGGCGACTAGTCCGGTGTTGAGTGAGGTAGCCATTTGACTGCCTTTCTGTTGGTTGGAAGCAAGAGCCCTTTTCGAGACTTTCTCTCAAGGTTTCCCTCCCTTGCTTCTATATCCAGTTTAGTCGAGTTATTCATTAAATGCAAGTTGTGAGCCTGATTTTCTGAACCTTTTCACGTCTAGAGCTGGCTGATTTTGTCCGGCCTGAAGCCTGACCATAGATCAGATTCGACCACGACAACAGGCGCTTGCATGTGCCCCTGACTCCTAAACTTGGTCGCCATGTCCTCATGTTCAGTTAGGTCAAGCTTTATATAGTTAATGCCTTTAGCGTCTAGCGCGCGATAGGTGGCGTTGCATTGCACGCAGTTAGGCCTGCCGTAGACGGTGATTTTCTCGCTCATGGCCCTAGCCTTTCTTGTAGTGTTGTTGCTTATTTTCATTTTACTCTTGTTATGGTTCTTTTCCAATAGATTCTTTTTATTCATTTAATCTTTTGCTTGCCTGCTGTAGTTGCACACTTCGCAAGTTTTCGACGCATATTGCATGGGTTCCCCTTGCCCCGATAAATGCCGAAATGCAGTTCTGGAAGTGCTGTCAAGGGTGGGCTTTAGCCCATCGGCGCAGCCGACGCGCAGCGCCCTTTACAGTGATTCCAGAACTGCGATGATGAGGCATCGGGGCAAGGAGAACCGCAACACCAGGTGAACGCGCCGCTAGGCGCGTTGTGTGGGGCATAGAAATAGCCCCTGCCGTAAGGGAAATACAGCAGGGGCCGGATGTCTCCAACAGAAAGGAGGACGGTTCTATTTTGGCACAGGTACGGGTTTAGCGAACCAGCTTGTTCGGGAGTCGCGCCGGCGGCTCTGGCAGCTCTCCCCCGTTGCGCTCTGTAGCTTTCTCGATGGCTTCTTCCAGGGCTTCGACGCACCACTGGCTTACGCTTGGCCAGCGGCCGGCTTTCTGGTCTTCAGCGATTCCTTGGCGCATGGCCATGATGTCGGACTCTCGCACCACGAAGGATCTTGCCTTGCCCTGCTGCGCGTCGGCGCGTGGCTCTCGTGCCTCGGCGGCTGCTTTGCGCTGCTTGGCTGTCTGGCGGGAATAGAGAGACAGTGCTTCACCTAGCCAGCGGCTAAAGGTGTTGGCCTCTCCCCCGTTGAGCCAGTCCGCCAGGTAGGCTGCCTTTGCGTCGTGGAAGTGGCTAGGTGCCAGGTATACGCCGACTCGCTCAACGTCCACCGTGCGAGGTGGACGGCCAGCGGATCTTGCTGCTTTGGGAGACTCGGCCTTGGCCGCAGTCGAAGTGGGCTTGTCCGCAGCGGCCGCTTCGGATGCGTTGGGTACTTCCAGCTCGCCGCCGACTGCTTCTAGGTCGCGCTCACGCTTGGTCTTGGCCTGCCGCTCCTTGTTCTGCTCCGTGCGCTTACTCAGCGAGGCCCTGGACGATGCTGCCATGATGTCTCCTTAGTCATCCCGGCTTCTCTTCCGGGGTTATGCATTTAATTCTTTAATGTGCTTTTTGTCTAGCTCGTCTGCTTTTCCAGACTTGCTGATAAAACGGCTTCAAGCGCTTTCTTGTAGTCCTGAGCCACGGGGGAATCTGGCGCATACACCGATGGCGGCATCATGGCCACGTAGGATTCTTTGACCTTGACCGATTGACGCACCATTCCTGTAACGCGCTCCCCGTACTCGTCTTGGAGATTCTGCAAGATTTCACGGTCTAGGACTTGGCGCGTATCAAAGCCGGTTGGCATGATCCAATTGACCTTGGCTTCTGGTCGGCGCATCATGCGCGCAATACGCTTTTCAACAAACGCTTCGAGAATGGGGATCTGGTCGAATGCTTCGACCTGGGCGGCCATTGGCGCAACGATCACGTCAGCTGCGGCTAGCGCTGCATGGGTGAGGATGCCCAGCCCTGGCGGGGTGTCGATGACTACTGCATCCCAGTGGTCGGCCAGTGTCGGCAGGTGGTGTTGCAGCGAACCAACGATCTCGGGGTGGCGCTCGGCATCCATCAGCGCGCGAGTTCCAACAAGAACATCAACGCCCGGAACGGTGGGTGATGGCACGGCTGCTTCTGCGGCCGTCGCCTCCCCCGTGAGAACGTCCATTGCTACCGCTTCGATTTCCATATAGTCATCGATGCCTAGGCGCGTGCTGAGGTTGCCCTGCGGCTCTAAGTCGATGGCCAGCACGCGCAGGCCGGCTGCGGCCAGCTGGGCGGCTGCTTCGGAAGATGAAGTTGTCTTGGTCGAGCCGCCCTTGGGGAGGGTGAAAGTGTAAATAATCATGATTACCTAACTATTCTCGTTTGTGCTGGTGGTGGTTTATGTTGACTATCTCAGCATATGCGAGTTATTCAATAAATGCAATAGTTTCGAGTGGTGCGATATGCTGATTATGTGCTCCGGGGTGGTTCCCGGTTGCTATGTTGACGTGACCCCCACGGCGCTCTAGCGCCGTGGGGGTCATTTTCTTTAGGCCAGTGGGCCGCGCCAGCGGCTTAGGGTTGTGCAGCCTTGCTTGCTGTCCAGGGCCATGCAAACACGCTTGCCGTTGTAGTGGCCTTTGAAATCTTCGTGAATCTCGCCCCAGGGGCGGAAGATGGCAGATTGCAGGCCGTAGCGCTCGATCTCGTCGCGCACGGTGCCCGTGTGGGCGTTTGCATCGCGGTAATCCGCTTCGGCGCGGTCGCGGGTGCTGCGCTCGGGACCGATTGCGCCATCATCATACATGGCGATGTATGCAGGGTTTCCGGTGAAGGCGCGGATGATCCGGCTGTGAACTCCCGGCATGGTGGGCTTGTCCATTTTGCGCTCCTTGTGTTGTGCGGGTGGTTATTCCGCTTGTGTTGCTGTGTTGACTATTCCAGTTTAGCGCAGTTATTCATTAAATACAACTGACTTGTCTGATTTTGCCTTGTAATTTCAGCGATTCTCTCTAGTCCCGCTTATCATTCATGACAATAAAATAAGCCCCATCCGCAGGGATGGGGCTTATTCGCTCTGGCTTAGATCAGCCGGGGATTTAGTACCTGGTCGCCGTCATAGTCGAGTGCGAGCATGAGCGTTGAAATCTGTTCCGCTCCGACGTTTACCGCCTCATAGTGGGTGACAGGCTTTCGGCGCGCGATGTAGGTTACTTCCACGTCGTAGAGATCGTTTCCATTGAGGGTGACACTGACACGCATGATGCGTGGGCTAGTGCCGCGTCGTCCGCTCTTGGTGATCGGCAGGATTCGGGCTAGGAAAGTAAATCCCACTTCCTCGTTGTCTGCGGTCAGGGCTGCCGGCTGCTGCATCCCCAGGCTCATGAGTGAGCCTAGGCTGATCTGCTGGCGAATGGTGGTTGCAATGCTCATTTGTGCTCCTT